>CALMVM010000095.1 GCA_937873255.1 uncultured Verrucomicrobiota bacterium
GTCGCGAACCCCCCGGTTGCCAGCGCCGACTAGGTTTGGCCGCCTCCTCCCCGTGACCGCCATGATATTCTCGAAAATCCTCCCGCGCCGCTCGAACTGGTCGAAGGTGGGCGCTGCCTTTGCGGCGACTCTGTTTGCAACGGGTAGTCTGGCCTATGGCCAGGGGTACTCCACCAACTTCGATAGCTTTGCGGCGGGCACCCTGAGCGGCCAGGAAAACTCGGCCTGGGATACCAACGATGGCTACAAGGGCGCGAGTTCCACTAACCCGTCGGGAGACGCGGGCCAGTCGGACTATGTCGGTCCGATCACTTACACGCAGGGAATGCCCGCCCTGTTTTCGGGGCAGCAGGGCTCGGTCGGCGGCCTTTTCCGCAGTTCGGGGAATTTGCCTACTTCCACCACCGTCTACGTTGAACACGGTTTCAACCCGGTCGGTGCGACGTCCTACACGTTCACGACGGATTTCGAGATTTCCCAGCCGACCGGGGCCACCGCCCGGGATTCGTTCGGGATCACCTTCGGCACGAACCTCGAAAACAGTGGTGCGACCGGCGTCACTGGCCGGCTGTTCAGTTTGAACTTCATGCCTGATCTCAGCGGTGCCGGCAACTCCGCGAACCAGATGGTCATCAGCACCACGGATTACGCCGGCGGCAATACCAACCCATTCACTCCCACGGTGGGTGGAGTGGCGAGGACCGTTGCCTACAATGGTGCCTACCATCTGGTTCTCTCGGTGAACGCCGTCACCAACGCGCTGACCGTTTCAATTGCCGGTAGCAACACGTTCTCGTTTTCGACCACCCTGACTGCCGGCGAGGCTCTTGCCGCCCGCGAATTCGCGGCCACGTGGGTCCTCTCGCAGACAGGCCTCGCGGGGAATACCACCACGGGATACACGAGCGCCGGCTCGAACGCGCTGATCCTCGACAACCTCTCGCTTGCTGTGCCTGAACCGTCCACCTGGGCGATGCTCGGCGCAGGGGTGCTCGGCCTCGCGGTGGCTCTTCGCCGCCGGGCGCGGGCCTGAAAGGCGGTCGGGCCGCTGATCATTCAAGCCAGGAAGGCGGGGTCGTGCTGACCCCGCCTTTTTTGTGTCGTGCTATCGGACGGTGGATTTCGGCCGTGAGGGGCGCACGAGACGCGATGGGGACAGACTCGCTGCTTGGCGAACCTGCGTTCTCTCCGTCTCGCCGGAATAACGCGTGGCGTTTGGCGTGGTTTTCGCTCATGGTAATCGGCTGCGCGCCGACGCGGCGGTCCACTAAATCTTCCAAGCTCCGATTGCAGACTTCCAGTCCCATCGCTTTTCCCATCGTCGCCCCGGGCAAATCGCACACCTGGCGCGACGTTCTCTCGTCGCCATGGCTGCCGGCAGGTGGCGCGCTGCTCTTTGGATGGCTCGGTCTATGGAATAAACTGCGCGTCGATTGGACGATCAACGAGCAGTACGAATACGGCTGGTTCGTGCCGCCCCTGGCGTTGGCGGTCCTCGCGCTACGCTGGAAAGACCGGCCGGCTGCCGAAACGGCGAGCCGCCCCGGCGGATGGCTGTTCATCACGGTGGCCGTCATCGGTCTGCTGATGATCCTGCCGTTGCGCCTCATCGAAGGACCCAATCCGGATTGGCGTCTGATCTACTGGTTGCACGCCGGGACCTTGGCGGGCCTGTCGCTGGCGTTGGCGACCTGGAGCGGCGGGTGGAGGGGGGGGCGGCACTTCGCGTTCCCCATCCTTTTTCTGCTCGTGGCGGTTCCGTGGCCGAGCGGGCCGGAACAGGCGGTCGTCCAATCGCTCATGCGCGGCGTGGCGGCCATCGCGGCCGAGTGCATGGCGGTGCTCGGGATTCCGGCGGTCGCCGAGGGCAACGTCCTGAGCGTGCGGGGGCAGTTGGTGGGCGTCAACGAGGCTTGCAGCGGCATCCGCTCGTTGCAAACGACCTTGATGGCCGGCCTGTTCCTCGGCGAGCTTTCCCGGTTGACGGCGGCGCGTCGTCTGGCGCTTCTGGGGGGTGGAGTTTTGATCGCGCTGGCTGCCAATATCTTCCGCAGCAGTTTCCTCGTGTGGGTCGCCGCCCGCAGCGGGGTAGCGGCGCTCGAACGCTACCACGACGCCACGGGCATCAGCGTGCTTTTCATTGTGTTCGGTTGCCTGCTGTGGCTCAACGCGCGTCTGGCGAAACGGCCGGCTGTCCCCGCCGGCGACGTTTCGGCGCGCGGGCAAACGGTGTTCGCGCCCGCGCTGCCGCCGCGCTGGATCGTCCTGTTGGCCGTGGGCTGGTTTGCCGCAATGGAAGTCGGCAACCTCTGGTGGTATAGCGCGCCGGGCTCCGGCGGCCTGGTGGCGTTGCCGCGTTGGACGGTTGCCCCCCCGGCGGACGCCGGATTTGAAGCGACGCCCATCGACGAGCGCACGGCCCGCCTGCTGCGCTACGACCGTGGGGTGTCGCTGCGGTGGAACCGTTCCGACGCATCGACGAGGCGGGATGATTGCACGCTGTTTTTTTTCCGCTGGGAGCCGGGCCACGCATCCAACCTCCAGGCCGACCTGCACCAGCCGCACATCTGCCTGACCGCCAGCGGCCTGAAGCAGACGGCCGACTGGGGCATTCACCCGTTGACGCTCCCCGATGGGTTGACCCTGCCGGTGCGGCGTTACGAATTCGAGAACCACGGCCGGCTGCTCTACGTCTTTTTCGTGGGTGGGCAGGATGGCGTCAGCGGGCGGGCGGGAGAAGCCGAGGACGCCGGGGCGCGCGCGGCCCGGCTGCGCGCCGTGCTCGAACGTCGGCCCATCGTGGGCCGGCAGACTCTGGAATTTCTCGTCAGCGGGCCGGCGAGCCCGGAAGAGGCGAACTCCGTCTGCGAACGCGAACTCGCCGCGCTGATCCGCCGGGTGGCCGATTGAGGGCGCGAAGACCGTTGCGGCGGACCACGGGTTCAACGGGTTCAATCGAGACTTTCCAGAGGGGCCGAACCGGGGTACGTTGCGTCCGTTCCCCCGATGCCTGCCTCCCGACCGATCCTGCCGCCGGCCGAAGTCATCGATTCCCACGATGCGTTGCTGTTGCGGGAAGGGGTCGGCGAGCGTCGACGCCGCCGGCGGCGCTGGCTGATCGTTCTGGGGGCGTTGGCCCTGACGGCCGCCGCCGTGACTGGAGCGCGGCCCGCCCTCCACATGGCGAAGGCGTGGCAGGCACGACGGCACGCCCGCGAGGCGGTGCGGTTGACCGAGGCCGGCAACTTCGAGGAAGCCCGCGCCAAGGTGCAGGACGCCCTGACGATCTGGCGCAACGAACCCGAGGCCACCTACGCCGCCGCGTTTTTTCTGACGCGCGCGGGCGCTTTCCGTCCGGCGCTCGCCTTCTGGCAACAACTCGATACCGTCCGGCCGCTGACACCTGCCGAATTGCGGGATTACGCCGCGACCGAAATCGCTCTCGGTGACAACGACGCCGCCGAGGCCATCCTGCGGCGGGTCTGGCCGGCGGGCGGGGCGGGCACCTGGCAGGATTGGGTGCTCGCGCTGCAAATCGAGTCGCGTCGCGGGCATGGCGGCGAGGCGGTGAAATTGGCGAACCAATTGCTTCGGGAGGGAGCCGTCCCTCCGCGCGAGCGTCTCAGCGCGGCGGTGGTGGTCTTCTCGTCCACCGCCAGTTCTCCGGAAGAGAAGTCGCTCGCCTGGAAAGTGGTTGGTGAGATTTCGCACGACGGCCGTTCGCCCGAAAGCCTGGCGGCCCTGCTCCTGCTCGCGCAGCAACGGTCGAGCCTGTCCAACGCTCCCGGCGCGGACGACCCGATCCCGCCGCTGCCCGAGCTGATCGACCGGATCGATTCCCATCCGCAGGCGAAAACCCAACACCATCTCCTCGCGTTGGACCTCCGGTTGGCCCAGGAGCCGTCCAGGAGGCAGGAGTTGATCCAGCAGGCCGTGGACCGGTTCGGTGCGTCCAAGGAGGACGCCGATCTGGCCACGCTGACCGGGTGGCTGTACGGGAAAGGAGAATTCGACAAGGTGCTCGCCGTGCTGCCGCCAGCGCGGGCCGTCGGCGACCGGGCGTTGTACCTGCAATACCTCGACACCTTGGCCGCCCTCGGCCGCTGGCCGGACATCCGCCAGTCGATCCAGGAGAAAAAGTTCGCGCTGGACCCGATGCTCGCGCAGATGTTCCTGGCACGTTGCGCCGGACAACTCGGGGAAACCGACGTGCGCGACGCCCGCTGGCACGCGGCCGTCGAAGCGGCGGGCAAAGACCCCGGCAAGCTGCTCGGCGTCGGCCAGTACGCGCTCAAAAACGGCGCGGTGAACATCGCGGCCGATGCCCTGGAGGCCGCACTCAAGATCGCGCCCGATCAGCGTCCGGCGCACGAGGAACTCGTCCGGCTGCTGGAAACCACGGGCGACACCCGCAAGCTGCGCGCGGCCGTCGCCGACATGGCCGGCCGGTGGCCGCAAGACCTCTCGATCCGCAACGACCTTGCCTACCTCGACGCTCTCCTGAACGAAAACGTGGACGCGGCGCGCAGCACGGCCCGTGAACTCGTTCGCCTCCAGCCGGGCAACCTCACCCACCGCGCGACCCTCGCGCTCGCCGATCTGCGGCTCCACGATGCCCTGAGTGCCCTCGACGCCTTCAACGGGGCCGAAATCCGTCAGAACGCCACGCTCCAGCCGCGTCAGGCGGCCGTCTACGCCGTGGTGCTGTGGGAGACAAGTTACGCGCGGGAGGCCGCCCAGATGCTCAAGAACATCCCGACGGACCGTTTGCTGCCCGAGGAGCGGGAGTTGGTCCGTCCGATCAACGGCGTCGTGACCCCCTGACGTCCATCTACCTGCCATACTTCCTCGAATAAATGGCGCGGGATTCCCACCCGGCCGAGGGTCGCAGGAACCTCCCCTCCGGAAGCAGTTTACGCTTGCCGCCGAGCCAGGTCCAGGTTGTAGTGTCCGCCGGGACAGGGCGCGGGGTAGGGAAAGCGACCGCCATCACTTCATGAACGCAGCTTATTCCTACGAGCGGCGGCGGCTGGTCCCGTTTCAGGCCGAGCGGGGCACGCTGTCCCTGGTGGCCGCGCGGCGTCAGGCGTGGATCTGGCACGCGTTGATCGTCGTGCTCGACGTGGCAGCGTGGGGCTTGAGCTTCGGCGCGGTGTTCCTGTTGCGGCTCGAGGCCGGCGGTTATCAGTGGGAGTGGACCTCGCGGTTGGTGGTGCTCGCCTTGTGGCCGCTGGCGGCGATCACGCTGACGCTTTTCATCGTCGGTGGTTATGACCGGCGCACGGACATGCTCAGCCTGACGTACATGAGCGAGCACCTGATCGGCATGGGGGCCGCGCTGGTGGGGGCGTCGGTGTTGGTCTACTGCTTTGCCAGCTTCGACTTCCCGATCAAGCCGGGCCGCGGCACGCTGCTGCTGAGTTTCATCGCGTTCACGCCGATGTCGCTCGTCTACCGCCGCGCGATTGGCAGCCGGCTGCGCGCAGACATGGCGAGGAAGCATTTCCTCGTGCTGGGCACGGGCAAGACGGCGCAGAATTTCCTCGACGCCTACAAGCATTCGACGAACCACCAGGGGCTGCGGTTTTTCGACACCGAGCAACTCGCCGCCGACGGCACCCTCCAGGGACGGGAGGACGAGGTGATGGCGGAATTGGGGAGTCTTTCAACCTCCGTCGAGGGGATCGTCGTGACCGTGCCGCTGACCGAACTCGGCGAGACGTTGCGCGACCGGCTGGTGCGCATCCACTTCCAGCAGACGCCGGTCTTCACGCTGGACACGTTTTACGAGACGTATTGGCGGCGCGTCCCGGTGTTCGCGCTGAACCCCTCGTGGCCGCTCCAGATCGGCTTCCAGCTCACGCGCAGTTCCCCCTACCAGCATTTCAAGCGGTTGTCCGACCTCGTCGGCGCGGCGGCGGGGTTGATCCTGCTCGGTCCGGTGCTCGGGGTCATCGCGGTGCTGACGCTCTGGGACAGCGGCCGGCCGATCATCTTCCGGCAAGAGCGGATCGGCCGGGGTGGGGAGCCGTTCACGATCTTCAAGTTCCGCTCGATGAAAAATCGCGCCGACAGCGCCTCGGACGACATTTATACCCGCACGAACGACACCCGGATCACGCGCGTGGGCAAGTGGCTGCGCAAGCTGCGGCTCGACGAGTTGCCGCAGTTGTGGAACGTCCTGCGCGGGGACATGAGTCTGATCGGACCGCGCGCGGAGTGGGTGCGCTGCGCGGAAATCTACGAGAAAAACATCGCGAGCTACCATTTCCGGCACCTGGTCAAGCCGGGCATCACCGGGTGGGCGCAGGTCAACTACGCCTATGGCGAGAACCAGGACGACGCGATCCAGAAGCTCAAGTACGACCTCTACTACATTCGCCGCTATTCGCTGCGGCTCGACGCGATGATCGTGCTGAAGACCTTGCACATCATGTTCTGGGGCAAGGGGCAGTAGGACGGCGGGGAATCTATCCCCAGAGCAGGCGCAACGAGGCGATCAACGCGAAGGCGAGCAGCAAGTGCTGGAAGCCTGATTGAGGAACCACGCGCAGCAGCCAACGCCCGGCGAACACGCCCGCGACGACGGCAGGGAGCAGGACGAGGTTCAGCCGCAACGTATCGGCGGTGATGAGGCCGAAGTGATAGTTGAACGGGATTTTGCACAGGTTCAGAATCAGAAAAATCCACGCGCTGGTCCCCACGAGTTCGAGTTTCGGCAGTCCGATGGCGAGAAGGTAGAGCGCCATGATCGGTCCGGCGGCGTTGGCGAGCATGGTGGTCAACCCGGCCAGCCCGCCCATCGCCCAACCGTGCAACCGGCCGCCCGACCCGGCGGCGTCGGCCTCGCTCGCGAACCAACCCGGCCGCAGCACGCGGATGTATTGCAGGAGGGTCAGCGCGAGCACGATGCCGCCGACCACGCGCTTGAATAACGTGTCCACGCGCGGGTTGGAGCCGTTGAGGAATTGCATCACGGCCGCGCCGCCGACGACGCCGATCAGCGCCGGCGGCAGGACGCGCCGGATTTCGCTCCAGCGGGCGTGCTGGCGAAACGAACGCACCGCGAAGCAGTCCGCGAAAATCAGCATCGGCAGGACCACGCCGACCGATTGGCGCGCGGGCAGGACGCTGGCCATCAGCGCGACGCTGACGAGCGCGACACCGTTGAACCCCGTCTTCGACAGGCCGATGCACACGCACGCCAGGACGCTTAGCGTCCAGTCCCAGGCGGTGAATTGGCCGATCATGCCGCGCAGTCTACCGAAATGCGCGGCGGGCGCGAATTTCCCATTGTGGATGCGGCCGGCGCTTCTACGTTCGGGCAGCATGAAAATCGTTGTCGCGTATTCGGGTGGCCTGGACACGTCGGTCATCCTCCAATGGCTCAAGGAAACGTACCAGGCGGAGATGATCGCGTTTTGCGCCGACGTGGGGCAGGCGGAGGAACTCGACGGCCTGGAGGAAAAAGCCCTCGCCACCGGCGCGACCCGCTGCCAAGTGGACGACCTGCGCGAGGAGTTCGCGCGCGATTTCATCTTCCCGATGATCCAGGCCGGGGCGCTCTACGAGGGCCAATATTTTCTCGGCACCAGCATCGCCCGGCCGCTCATCGCCAAACGCATGATCGAAATCGCGCACACCCACGGCGCGAAGGCCGTCGCCCACGGCGCAACCGGCAAGGGCAACGACCAGGTGCGCTTCGAGTTGACCACCGCCGCGCTCGCCCCGGAGATCGAGGTGATCGCCCCATGGCGGCAGGAGCGTTTTCGCAAGGAATTCCCCGGCCGCGCGGAGATGATCGCGTTCGCCGAAAAGCACGGTATTCCCGTCGCGGCGCGCGGGAAGGAATCGGGTTCGATGGACCGCATTCTGCTGCACATTTCCTTCGAGAGCGGCATCCTCGAAGACCCGTGGTTCGACGCGAGCGCGCCGGAGTCGCGCGACATGTACAAGCTGAGCGTTGCGCCCGAGGACGCGCCGGACCAACCCGAGTATGTGCAACTGCGCTTCGAGGCCGGCAACTGCGTGGCGATCCAACTCGATGGCGAACGCGACTACACGCCGATGGGTCCGCTGGAAGTGATGGAATGCCTCAACCGCCTCGGTGGCAAGCACGGCGTCGGGCGCGTGGACATGGTGGAAAACCGTTTCGTCGGGATGAAAAGCCGGGGCGTCTACGAGACGCCCGGCGGGGCGGTCCTGCACTTCGCGCACCGCCAGATGGAGTCGCTGACGATGGACCGCGAGGTCATGCACCTGCGCGACTCGCTCATCCCCAAATACAGCACGCTGGTTTACAACGGATTCTGGTTCGCGCCCGAACGCCTCGCGCTCCAGGCGCTCGTGACCGAAAGCCAGCGCAACATCACCGGCGAGGTGCGCCTCAAGCTCTACAAGGGCAACATCATCGCCGCCGGACGGCGCAGCCCCGTGAGCTTGTACAATCCGCACATCGCCACGATGGAAGCCGACCCGACGCAGGCTTACAACCAGTCGGACGCGACGGGCTTCATCGCGCTCAACGCGTTGCGGCTGAAGGTCGGCGCGCGCGTCCACAGCAAGGACGACACAGCATCCTGACGACGCGGGACGATCAGTATCGCGGCACTTCCGGGTCGATCTCGGCCGACCAGCGGTCGATGCCGCCAGCCATGCTGCGCGCGTTCGTGTAGCCGAGCGCGCGCAGTTGCTCGACCGCCCGGAGGGATCGCATCCCATGGTGGCAATACACGATGATCTCGGCCGACCGGTCCGGCAGCTTGGCCTTCGCATCGGTCGGAACGGTGGGCAGGGGGATCAACTCCGCGCCAGCGATGCGGCAATATTCGAACTCGTCGGGGTCGCGCACGTCCACCAGACGTGGACGGTCCGATCCGGCGTTCTCCAGACGCGTCCGCGTTTCCCGGACGCTGATTTCCAGCGGTAACGAATCTTCGGCCACGTCAGTCCGCCGAGATCGTCACGGGGGTGCCGACCGGGGTGTTGTTGAAGAAATTCTCCGCCATGAACGCGGGCATCCGGATACAGCCGTGGCTGGCCGGCACGCCGGGCAGATAGCCCTCGTGCATGCCGACGCCGCCGGTCACACGCAGGAAGAACGGCATCGACGCGCCCAGGAAAACACTCCCCGGCGGACGCGGGTCCTTGCCGTTCTCGACGTTGCCCTTGACCACGACGTTCTGGTCGTTGGCGTCCACGTAATCGCCGTACAGGCTGGAACGATGGTCCTTGTCCTTTTGCTGGACCTTGTAGCTGCCCGACGGGGTGTTGTAGCCCTCGCGTCCGGTGGAAACCTGCGACACGCCGACGAGCTGGTCGCCCTTGAAGTAATACGCGCGCTGCTCGCCGAGGTGGATCTCGATGTGGGGCGAACCGGGCACGCTGTCGCCGTCCCAGTACGACACCGAGTCGTTGGACTGGGTGTGCTGGTTGTAGGCGACGCGGTTGCCGGTCATGCCGTGCATGTATTCCGTGTTGCCGCCGAACCGCGCGTCGTCGTCGCCGCAGGCCGCCAGCGTACAGAGGGCGGCAGGCAGGAGCAGGAGGCGCAGAGTTTTGGTGTTGAGCATAAGGAAAAAGCCCGGCGCGGGAGCCGGGCGGAAAGTCGTGCTACTAATACTTCAGCGTCAGGTTGCGTCAACTCCCCAATTGCCGTCGGGGAAGGGTTCTGCTATGGGTGTGAGCTTTCGCCGAGCCTTTGCCTTCATGCCCACCTACGAATATTTTTGCACCAAGTGCGAGCAGCGTTTTGAAGCGGTCCAGTCGATGAAGGACCCGCATTTCGAGGTGTGTCCGCAGGCCCTTTGCCGCCTGGCGGAGTGGGGGCACGGTCTGGTCAAGCGCCAGCTCGGCACGGGCGCGGGGCTGATTTTCAAGGGCAGCGGTTTTTACATCACCGACTACCGCAGCGACAAATACAAGGA
>CALMVM010000096.1:0-4125 GCA_937873255.1 uncultured Verrucomicrobiota bacterium
GTTGGCACCCCAGACTAACTCAGCACCCGGCTCGAAAAAGCGAAGTCACGTCAACGCCACATCGGCACACCGGCGAGCTTCGGCTGCATCCGGATGCGTTCGCGCGACATCATCGGACTCTACGATCTCGTCGGGACAGGGGCGCGCGTGTACATCGAAGACCGGCCGCTGACGGATGCCGCCCGTCCGCTGCTCGCGCCCGGTGCGTCCGTGCCGCCCCCCATTGCCCAAGCGGACCGTTGATCACAACCCGAATGCTAACTCTCACGCGCACCTGCCTTGGCATCCTGGCGTTTTTTTCGTGTGTTGCCTCGCTCCACGCGCGCATCGGCGAAGACGCCGCATCCATCGCCGGCCGGTATGGCGAGCCGACCTCTGCCGTTCAAAGTTTCGGCAACGGTCTGTCGCAAGCCGAATACTCGTACAACGATTTTACGATCACCGTCGTTTATCTTAATGGGCGTTCCAGCTACGAACGATACCGCAAGCAAAACCTGAAGGACTTCTCGGACCAAGAGATCCAACTCTTGCTCAAGGCGAATGGCCAGGGCCGAGGGTGGGTCGATACCAAGGCCGTCGACCCAAACATGAGAGCTTGGTCGTGTTCCGGCACTGACATCTTTGCAACCTACCCGAAATTCAGTCTGGTGCCCGCCCTGCTCGTTGCCAGTGAGCGCTGCCGACAGCGAATGATTGAGCAGCAGAACAAACAGGACCAGGACAAGCTGGAAAGATTTTGATTTGCCATCGGCTGCATCGCGGGTTGCTCGCGTGTCACGAAGGCGTCGGCGCGTCCACCCAGCGCCCGTGCTCGCGGATTAGGTCGGTCAATCGCGCCACCGCTTCCGTCTCGGGGATGTTGAATTTCACCGCCTGTTTGCCGACGTACAAATTCACCTTGCCCGGCGCGCCGCCGACGTAACCGAAATCCGCGTCCGCCATCTCGCCGGGACCGTTGACGATGCAGCCCATGATGGCGATTTTCACGCCCTTCAAATGTCCGGTCGACGCGCGGATTTTCGCCGTCGTGTCCTGGAGATTGAACAGCGTCCGCCCGCACGACGGACACGCCACGTAGTCCGTCTTGAACACCCGGGAGCCCGCCGCCTGCAAGATGTTGTAGGCCAGCCGCAAACTCTGTCCCGGCGCTTCCTCGCCCTGAATGAGAACGGCGTCGCCGATGCCGTCGCACAACAGCGCGCCGATGTTCACGGCGGCGACCAGCAGCGTGCGTAGGAAATCCTTTTGCGGGTCGGTCGAAGGCGTCAGCGTGTCTTTCAACAACACGGGATGCCGCTCGTCCACGCGCGCGGCGAGGAGCCGGTATGCGGCGACGACGGGCAGGTCGATCCCGTCGCGCACGGTGACGAGATAATTCTTCGCATCGGCGTTCAGCGCGCGCACGGCCTCGTCGTCGCGGGGGTCGATCTCGCGCACGCCTGCCTGTTCGTAGACGATCTCCGGCTGGAAATCGCCCATCCGCTCCAGCTTGTGCGCGATCTGGTCGAACGTGTTCTGACGCACGATCACGCGCGGCACCTCGCCGAGACCCACCGCCACGTCGCTGACCATCATCCGCGCCGAACCCCGCCGCCGATACGTGAACGGGTCGAACGCCAGCGGCACCGGGTCACCCTCCGGCCCGCCGACCGGCGCGGCGCAAAGTTCCACCAACGCACGCGCCACGGGAATCTCGTGCACGCTGTCTTCCGTCAGCGACACGCGCACGGTGTCGCCGATGCCGTCGCGCAACAACGAGCCGATGCCGATGGCGCTCTTGATCCGGCCGTCCTCGCCGTCGCCGGCTTCCGTGACGCCGAGGTGCAGCGGGTAATTCCAGTCCGGCCCCTCGCGTTCCAGCCGATCCGCGAGCAGCCGGTAGGCGTTGATCATGACCTTCGGATTGCTCGACTTCATCGAAAAAATGAAGTCGTGGAAATCCAGGCTCCGCGCGATGCGGGCGAACTCCAGCGCGCTTTCGACCATCCCGAGCGGCGTGTCGCCGTAGCGGTTCATGATGCGGTCGCTCAGGGAGCCGTGGTTGGTGCCGATGCGGATGGAGACCCCACGTTCCTTGCATTGCAGCACCAGCGGGGTAAACCGCTCGCGGATGCGTTCCAACTCGGCGGCGTATTGCTCGTCGGTGTACTCCTTGACGGCGAACTTCTTGGAATCCGCGAAGTTCCCCGGATTGACGCGCACCTTCTCCACCCAGCGGGCGGCCTCGGTCGCCGCGTCGGGCTTGAAATGGATGTCGGCGACGATGGGCACCTCGCAGCCGCGTTCGCGCAGGCCGGCCTTGATGAATTCCAGGTTGCGCGCGTCCTTCACGGTCGGCGCCGTGATGCGCACGATCTCGCAGCCGACCGCCGCGAGGTCGAGCGTTTGCTGAATGCTAGCGGCGGTGTCCATCGTGTCGCAGGTGATCATCGACTGGATGCGCACCGGGTTCTCCCCGCCGATGGCGACGCCGCCCACGCGTACGACGCGGGTGCGGCGGCGGCGGACGGGACCGGAGGTTTGCAGACGGAGGGCGGGAGTCATGGCGAGAGGGAACTCAGCGGCAGTTCGCGGGATTGTTCAGGGCAAGTCGTGATCAGGCCGCCGTGGATTGGTCTGACACGGAATCGACGGTGATATGGCCAATGAGCAACGCGGAAACAAGAATCGCGCTACCGTCATCGGCGAACACCACGACGCGTGCTCCAGTTGGAGCAACGGCGATGTGGTCGACCGTTGGCACGCGCAACTGAGCGCCACTGGCCGTCTGGATCGTAAAAGGCACGAAAGGCCGGGTGGCAATGAGCTGGCGCAAATCTCCGATCATGGTCGAAGCGTACCGCAAACGAACCTGAGCGGCAAGCCGAGGCGCAGACGGCTTCAACTACTTGCCGGGCGACGCCGCCGGGGTCGCGGCGGGCGTGCGGAACTCGATGTTGCGGCGGCTCCGGCCACCCGAGATGAGGTCCACGAAGTCGAACGACGAAATGTAGAGCATGTAGCCGACGACGAGCACGAAGCACGTCACCTGCACCATCTCCAGTACGCGGACGTTGAGCGGCTTGCGTCGGATCATCTCGATCAGGCCCATGACGATGTGCCCGCCGTCGAACAGCGGCACGGGCAACAGGTTGAGCAGCGCCAGGTTGACGTTGAGCACCACGCTGAACCATAACGCCAGCCGCCAGCCGTTCTCGCTGGTGAGCAGGCGGTAATAGGTGTTGGCGATCATCAACGGCCCGCCGAGGTGCTGGAGCTTGATGCCCGATTTCGGCGCGATCACCGCCCCGATGGTGTTGATGATGCCCATGACACTGCCGGCGATCTGTTCGGTCGGCGGCTCGGCCACGAGCGTCGTCCTGCCGCCATCCATCCAACCGATGCCGTCGGCCTCGAAATCCGGCGTCACGCCGATGATCGCCTTGTCCTGGTCCTTGGGGACGAGCGGCGTGACCTTCACGGTCTGCGGGTCCGCGTTGTTGCGGGAAAACTTCAATTCGACCGGCTGGTCGGCGTGCGCGGCCATTGCCGCCTTGAAATCGGCCAGGCTCGTCGGCGGCACGCCGTTGACGGCCAGGATCACGTCGCCTTTCTTGAGGCCGCCCTGCTTTTCGGCGGGCGCATCGTCGGTGACGCTCCCGAGCTTGAATGGCATCGCGGGGAGCGTTTTTTTCAACGTTTCCGAGCCGCGCTTGACGGTCAGTTCGAGCCCCTTGTTGAAGGACGCCAGCTCGGCGAACTCGACGGCGCTCACGTTGTAGATCGGCTGGCCGTTGACGGCGGTGACCTCGTCACCCTTCTGCAAGCCCGCTTTTTCGGCGGGGCTGCCGGGCACGATCTTGGCGACCACGCTCGTATAGGCGGGTTCAATGAGTACCTCACGCAACGGCCGGCGGTGGAACCAGCCCGCGTTTTCACCGGCTTCCGGTTTCGGATAGAAGGTGATCTGGCGGTCGCCACGCTGGACCTTGAAGGGAATATTCTCGCCCTCGCTGCGCGCGACGTACCAGACGACGCTGCCGTTCATGCCGCCGAAACGCGTGACCGGGTGATGGTCGACCTCCAGGATTCTGTCGCCGGCCTGCATGCCGACCACGCCGTCGACCGCATCGGAGGGGGCTTTGG
>CALMVM010000096.1:4135-4652 GCA_937873255.1 uncultured Verrucomicrobiota bacterium
GCCGACGATGGGGTTTGCCTCTCCGATGATGTGCGATTCCGCCTCGCTCAACGGGCGTTTGACCGCCCACACCACGCACGCGAACACAAACGCCAGGCCCAGCGAAAACAACGGCCCGGCAAACGCGACGATGATCTTGTCCAGCGGCGAGACGGCGGGGAGTTGTTCCCTCGGCGTCTCGCTCTCGCCTTCGATGGATTCCATCGGGGCCATCTGCGGCAGCTTGACGAATCCGCCGAAAGGGATCGATCCCACGCTGTAGACGACGCCTTTGTAAGTGCGTTTCCACAGCGGCTTGCCGAACCACACCGCGAACTGCTCGACGACCAGCCCCCGCCAGCGCGCGGCCAAGAAGTGGCCCAGTTCATGGACGACGATGAGCAAATTGAAAATCAGGATGACTTCCAGCAGAATGAAGAGGAAGTACAGGGCGTGCTTGACGTAATCCATTGAGACAGGGGGAGCGCGGGCGCGGGACGGAAATGCGCGGCGGAGAGAGAGGGTTTTACGGGATCAG
>CALMVM010000097.1:0-1490 GCA_937873255.1 uncultured Verrucomicrobiota bacterium
GTCAGAAACCCGCCCTCCACGAGGATGGACGGCGCGTGGGTCAGCCGCAGCACCGCAAAACGCGCCCGCCGTACCCCACGGTCGGATTGCGGGATGTGGCCAAGGAGGGAATGCTGCACGCAGGTGGCCAGCGCGAGGCTGGCGTTGTCGAAATCGTTGCCCGGGACGCCCTCGAATTGATCCAAGGTCGGCGACGTGTCGGCGGTGGACGCCGCGCCCTGCGGAGTGACGGCGTACACCTCGAAGCCGTTCGCGTGGCCGCCGTCTCCGGCGGAGTTGAAGTGCAAGCTCACGAAAACGGCGTCGTTCGCTTCGTTCGCCAGATCGGCGCGACCTTCGAGCGGGAGAAACGAATCGTCGTCGCGCGTGAGCACCACCCGGAAGCCCATGGCTTCGAGCGTCCGCTTCAGATCCTTGCAAACGTCCAGCGTGTAGTCTTTTTCCGCGCCTAGGCGGCTGCTGGCGCCGCGATCCTTCCCACCGTGGCCCGCGTCGATGACCACCGTGCGGAAAGGACGCAGGTTGGCCACCATCGTCGGGCGCAATGCCGGCTCGATGGTCTTGGCGAGATCAAAGCGCGAAATGAGAACCTGGTCACCTTGCACGAGCGCCGGGAACGACAACCACTGCTTGACCCCGTTGATAAATACCTCACGCGGGTTGGACCCGATTTCGAGACTGGCGCGTCCATCGGTCAAGCGGACGCGATGGTCCGGAGTCTGGGGGTTGCCGCGCAACTGGTAAAAACGCGCGATGTTGTCGAGCGAGATGTAATCGCGGCCCTCGATTTGGATGAGTTGCCACTCGGGGTCCTTCGCCGGCAACGGCGTGACCACCCAGGGGATGAGGGTGACTCCGAAAACAAGCAGGGTCCCGATTTTCGCTCCAATTAACCGCCCTCGTTTCATCCTTGGCATAAAGCGTGAACGAATGAAACCCCGCGTCTTGCTGTCGGTTACGCCTGAGCAGTTTGAGTCAAACCCCGACCCTGATAATTCGATTTTTGCCGGGTCCGCGGCCGTATATCGTCCCACGCCTGCCGGGCAACGGATACGACCATCCCGAAAATCTTGGCGGCGTTGCCGCCCGCGCGAAAGGCGGACGAAAGAGAGGCGGAGGCGGGAATCGAACCCGCGGATAGAGGTTTTGCAGACCTCGGCCTTACCACTTGGCTACCCCGCCGTTTGAGGCGACGCGAGATTCTCACGCTTTGCCGGCCCACTCAAGTTGATTTGTTACGGTGAGGCGGTTTCCTGCTGACGAAAACATCCGCCCCTGCTTCAATCCAACGGGGATGCGTTTCGTCCATTTTTTCCCATGCCTCTCATCGATAAACCCCTCCACGAGCTTTACGCCTACGCCGGCCGCAACCCCTGCCCGCCCGATCTCGACGCATTCTGGGACGACGGTCTACGGGAAATGGAATCCGCCGATCCCGCCGCCGAACTGCGTCCCGCCGCCTTCCGATGCCCGCAGGCCGAGTGTGTCGA
>CALMVM010000097.1:1500-3154 GCA_937873255.1 uncultured Verrucomicrobiota bacterium
TGTTTTTCACCGGCGTCGGGGGCTCGCGCGTCCACGCCAAGTATCTCCGGCCGAAAACGCGCGCGAGCGGTAAACATCCGGCCGTGCTCCAGTTCCACGGGTACAGCGGCAACGTCGGCGATTGGCACGACAAGCTCGCCTACGTCAACGGCCTGAATTGCGTCGTCGCCGCGCTCGATTGCCGGGGCCAGGGCGGGCCGAGCCAGGATCTCGGCGGCGCGTCGGGCACAACCATGCGCGGGCACATCATCCGCGGCCTGGACGACCTGGACCCGCGCAAACTGGCGTTTCGCCAGATTTTCCTCGATACGGCGATGCTGGCAAAGATTGTCGCGGGCTTCGACGAGGTCGATCCCGAGCGCATCGGCGCGCTCGGCGGCAGCCAGGGCGGCGCGTTGACCCTCGCCTGTGCGGCGCTTGCGCCCCATCTGATCAAACGCGCCGCGCCGACGTTCCCTTTCCTGAGCGATTACCAGCGGGTCTGGGAAATGGACCTCGCCGAGGCGGCGTACGAGGAATTGAAATATTATTTCCGCCAATTCGACCCCCGGCACGAACGTGAACAGGCGGTCTTCACCCGTCTCGGCTACGTGGACATCCAGCACATCGCCAAACGCATCCGTGGCGAGGTGCTCATGGGAACCGGGCTGATGGACAAAATCTGCCCGCCGTCCTCGCAATTTGCCGCCTACAACAAAATCTCCGCCAAGAAACGGGTGATGATCTACCCTGACTTCGGCCACGAAGGACTGCCCGGCTTCAACGACGCCGTGTTCGAGTTGATGGCGGGCCTGTAATACCGGGCCCTCCCCCGTGATCTCGCTACGCGCTTATGGCTTGCTCGAAGACGCCTGGACGGGCGGCGTCGCCGATTGGTGCCGCCGCGCGTCGGGCTTCGTTCTGGGCGGCGGGCAGGCGTGGATGGTCACGACCAGCGACGGGCAGGCGAATTGGATCAAGCGCCGGTTGCTGTGCGAGGGAATCAGCCTTTGCGGCGTGGAGTTCCTCGATGCGCGTGCGTTGCGGCGGGAGCTTTGCCTGCGGCGGGGCATCGCGCCACCGACGATGGGACGGCACGCGCTCGAATTCCTCCTGCGTCTGTACGCCCTCACGCATGAGGGCGAGCACCGCGACCTGGCCGCCGTGGCGCGTCACCCCGGCGCTTGTCTCGCCGCGCTGGATTCGTTCGCGGCGGCGGGTTGGCTCGACGACGGGCCGGGGCTGTTCGGGGAAATCCTGCCAGCGTCGCTGCACGCGTGGCTGCCGCTGTTGCGGGCGACGGGTTCGTGGGTGCCGGAGGTGGACGGCCGCCTCATCCGCGACACGCCCGACGGCCCCTCCACATCGCCTCTCGCCGTGTGCGTTGCGGGTTGGGACGCGTCGCAGTGGCCCCAGTTCGATCTGCTCGCCGCCGCGGTGCGCCATGCCGACGAGGCCGCGATCTATTCGCCGCTGCCGCGTGGGACGTCCGAGGCGATCCAGCAAGGTTGGCTCAACGCGCTGGAGGAGGTTTTCGAAACCTCGTTCGAGCCGTGCGACGCGAGCGATTTTGTCTCGGCCCAATCCGTTCTCGCCGCGCGCCTCGAAGGCACCGAACTCGGCAGCGCACCCGACGCCCCCAAGCCGGCCGCACCCGAACTCCTCGCCGGCCACG
>CALMVM010000097.1:3164-6259 GCA_937873255.1 uncultured Verrucomicrobiota bacterium
ATCCAAATCCAGCGCGCGCTCATCGCCTATCACCGCGACGAGGCGGACGTCGGCGCGCTCCTGGCGTTGATCGAACTCCTCAACGAACTCGCCGCCGTCGCCGACGACCCCGCCCGCGCGCCGTTGCTCGCGCGCGTTTTCCCGCCCGATCCGGTGGAGGTGCGCCGGGCCTTGCACGGGGCGTTCGCCGACCTGCAACACCACATCGCGCGGGTGCTCGGCAAAACCGCCGCTCTCGGGCGTTCGGAGGCCGCGCGGCCCTTGCACGAATTGATCGACGCCCTCGGCACCTGGCCCGAGGCGCTGCCGTGGACCGAACTTCTCGCGCGATGGGAGCGCTGCCTCGGCGAATTCGGGCGGACGACCGAAGTCCTGGAGCCGCTGTGGTCGCAGTTGGCCCAGTTGCCGATCCGCGAGGAGGTGCCCTCGTCCGCGTTCTTCCAATTCCTGAGCGGCATCCTCTCCGGCGTGCCCCCGCGCCGCGCCGCCGAGGGGATGAACCGCTTCGCGCGCGTCGTCGTCACCTCGCTCGAAGGCGCGATGGGCCAGACCTGGGGCGGCGCGCTTTTCCTCGATTCCAACGAGGGCGCGTGGCCGATCTACCCGGGCGAGAACCCGTTCCTCGACGACGCCGATTGCACCCGGCTCAACGCCCGGCGCGCCGCCATGGGCGAGGCGAACGGCCGCCTGCCCGCACGCGGATATCTCCTCACCGCCGCCGACCGCGCGCAGCTCGAACACTTCCGTTTCCTGGAAATCCTCGAAAATTGCGCCGGTCCGCTGGCGTTCGCGGGGGTGGCGCGCGACCCGGCCGAGCCCAGCAAAGAACTCTACGCCAACGAATGGGCTCTCCGTTGCCTCGTCGAGAGCGGCCGTGCTCCCGGGCCGGGAGAGAAACTCTTGGATCGCTGGCGGCAGGCCGTCCGCCGTGTCCGCCGGTCGCCGCCGGCCCTCGCCGCGAAGGATTCCGCGCACCTGCGCGAGGTGTTCGCGCGGCGGCGTGACCCAAAGAAGGGTTTCGACGCCTATTTCTTCAACTTCTCCGGACTCACCGCCCCGGACGAACTGCCGTGGACCGACGCCTGGTCGGGGCGCGACCTCGAAACCGTCTGGAACCGGCCCGCGACCTTCGCCCTGCAAAAGATCTTCGGCGTGGAACCCTGGCGCGACGAGGGCGGCGGCCTCAACCGGCGCGAAAATTGGGTTGTCGGTCGCATGGTCCACGGGTGGCTACGGCGCGCGTTGCGGGCCTCGCAGGAACCCCGACTCATGGCGGCGGAGGATTGGCGGCATGCACTGACCGACGGATTGGTCGCCGCGCGCGCCGACATGGAGACGGTCCTGCGGCACAGTCTGGACACCGACGACGCGGCGACGCTGCCCTTCTGGTGGCGCACCACGTTGAGCCGCGCCGAATGGACGGCCCGACGCTGTCTCGAATCGCTCTCGGAAGCCGCGCAACGCCCCGACCCGGACGGCGGGCCGGCCCCGGCGCGCTGGTTGTGTCTCGAACGGACCTTCCAGGTGGACCTCGAGACCCCGCAGGGCCCTCTCAAATTGAAAGCCCGTTGCGACGCCGTGCTCCTCGACCGGTCCACGTTCGACGACGCCGGCGGCATCCTCGTCGACATCCGCACCGGGTCGGTTCCCCCGACCGGAACACCCACTCTGGCACAGATCGAGGGCGGACGCGGCCTGAGCTTGGGCACGCTGTTTTTGATGGGCGTCGAACAAGGATTGGATGCCGCGACGACCCGGGCGGGGGTCATCCATCCCGACGCCTCGAACCTGGCGCAATGGACGAGCGAGGAGGCCGCGATTTTGGAACCGGCCGTCGAGCGCCTGGCCGCGATGCAGCGTTCCCTCGTGTACGGCCAGAAGGGCGCGCTCGCCGGAGGGCACAGCCGGGAAGACGCCGAAACCCTGCCGTTGGCGACGCTCCCGGTCCCGCCCGCGATCCTGGCGGCGAAGGCGGCGGTCACCGACGATGGAAAGGCCGGCGACGAAACCGTTTGACGCCCGGCGGCCACTGCACTAAAAGTCCCACCAAGCTCTTATCCAGAGTGGCGGAGGGACTGGCCCGACGATGCCACGGCAACCGCTGACGAAAGTCAGGCCCAGGTGCTAAATCCAGCCTCGCGCAAGGCAAGCGATTGCCCGCGCCGGGAAAGATGAGAGAGACCTGGCAGACGTGTGCCGATTCCTGTGTTGTTGCAGGCGGGAAGGCGGCAGGACTGGCGCAGGGTCTTTCCACGCTTTCCCACCTGGCTGGGTCGTGGTGTTCGTGGATTCGGTCGTTTCGCCCTCGTGGCGGGAGCGGTGAATCGGCCTGACCATGGACACAAACCGCAACCAATATTTTACCAGCCTGCGCTGCCGCGAATGCGGTCGCACCTATCCCAAGCAGGCGATCCACATCTGCGAATTCGACTTCGGCCCTCTCGAAGCGGCGTACGATTACGAGGCCATCGGCCGCGCGCTGACCCGCGAGCGGATCGCCTCGCGGCCCCAGACGATGTGGCGTTACCGCGAGTTGCTGCCCATCGACGGCGAGCCGACCGTCGGCACGCAGGTCGGCTTTACCCCGCTGGTCCGCGCGGACCGCCTCGCGCGGCGGCTCGGGTTGCGCGAGCTTTACATCAAGAACGACACGGTCAATTACCCCACCCTGTCGTTCCAAGACCGCGTCGTCTCCGTGGCGTTGAGCCGCGCCCGCGAACTCGGCCTGGAAACCGTCGCCTGCGCGTCCACCGGCAACCTCGCCAACTCCGTCGCCGCCAACGCCGCCTCGGCCGGCTTGAAAAGCTACGTGCTCATCCCCGCCGACTTGGAGAGCGGCAAGGTGCTCGGCTCGCTCGTGTACGGCACCACCGTCATCGGCATCCATGGCGCTTACGATCAGGTCAACCGGCTGTGTTCGGAAATCGCCGGCAAGTACGGCTGGGGGTTCGTCAACGTGAACCTGCGTCCGTACTACGCCGAAGGCTCCAAGACGATGGGCTTCGAGATCGCCGAACAACTCGGCTGGCGCGCGCCGCGCCACACCGTCGTGCCGATGGCGAGCGGTTCGCTTTTGACCAAGATTCACAAGGCTT
>CALMVM010000097.1:6269-12634 GCA_937873255.1 uncultured Verrucomicrobiota bacterium
CGCCACGTCCTATAGCGTCCACGGCGCGCAGGCGACGGGCTGTTCGCCCATCGCGGAGGCGATGCAAAAGGGCTCAGACCTCGTCAAGCCGGTCGCCAAACCGCAAACGATTGCCAAGTCCCTCGCCATCGGCACACCGGCCGATGGGTACTACGCCATCCACACGATGCGCGACACGGGCGGCGCGGCGGAGCACGCGACCGACGAGGAAATCATCGACGGCATCTGCCTGCTCGCCGAGTGCGAGGGAATCTTCGCCGAAACCGCCGGCGGCGTGACCGTCGCGTGCGCCAGGAAACTCGTCGAAACCGGTAAGATCGCCGCCGACGAGAGCACGGTGCTCTGCATTACCGGCCACGGGCTGAAGACTTCCGAGGCCGTCGCGGGACGGTGCGGCAGCCCGCGTTTGATCAAGCCGAGCCTGCGCGAGTTCGACGAACTCATCGCCAACGAAACGAACACCGCCGCCATCTAAGACCTATCATGCCCACCAACATCCGCATCCCCACCCCGCTCAGGAAATTGACCGGCGAAAAGGAGGTCGTCCAGGCCGAGGGTAAAACCGTCGGCGAACTGCTCGGCTCCCTCGACGCGCAATTCCCCGGCCTGCGCGAACGCATCTGCGACGAAAAGGGCAGCGTGCGCCGGTTTGTCAACGTCTACCTCAACGACGAGGACATCCGTTTCCTCGACGAGCAGGACACCGCCGTGCACGACGGCGACGAACTGAGCATCGTCCCGGCCATTGCGGGCGGCTAGCCATTCGCGCACCGGCCGATGCGTGCGCCGGAACCACTCCCGGGTTGGCGTGCGATACTTTTCCCGATGAAAAAGCTGCTCGCCCTGCTGTTGGTTTTTTTGACGGTCGTCGTGTCCGGTCTCCGTGCCGCCGACCAGGATTTTACGCTGGTCAACAAAACCGGATTCGACATTCACTCGGTGTACATCTCTCCCCATGGCGTCGAGGACTGGCAGGAGGACGTTTTGGGACGCGCCGTGTTATCCAACGGCGACCACGTGGACATCAAGTTCAGCCGCGACACCAAGACGAAACAGTGGGATCTGAAGGTCAGCGACAAGGACAGCAAGGGCTACGTCTGGGCAAACATCAACCTGCTCGAAGTCTCCAAGATCACCATTGAGTACAAGGACGGCAAGGCGTCCGCCACGTACGAATGACCGCGAGCCCGCGCCCTGCATTTTGTCGACCATGAAAAATCGCCTCTGGCTGATGTTTCAACCGCGCCTCGTGACGCAACCGGTCGTCTACGAGTTGGGCCGGAAGTTCGAGGTGGTGACGAACATCCGTCAGGCCAGCGTCAACGAGGAAATCGGCATCGTTTCCATCGAGATCGATGGGGAACACTCCGAGGTCGAGCGCGCCATCGAGTGGCTCGATTTTTTTTTTTTTTATTTGGAGACGTTGGAGATCTACACCATCGAGGGTTGAGCAGGGATCGCGTGGCGACCGTGGTGCCGGGACGCAAGCCCGACCTGACCAAGCTCGCGGCCGAAATCACTCGAAATCCACGCGCTCCGCAGCGACGCGCGCAATCGCGATCGGGTCGGACGTATTTTTGCTGGCCGTGTTGTAGATGAACAGGCGGTTGCCCGTCCCGGTCAAGCACCGGGCGATGGCGATCAGATCAGCGGTAGTTCTTTGCATACCGTGTCCGCTCAGTTAAACTCCAGCGGGTCCGGCGGATCGATCTTGACGGTCGGCAAGGAGTTCTGATTTTCCTCGCCGGGATTGACCGCCGTGGCGGGCAGCACTTTTTTCTCCGGCGTCGCCGTGGGGGCGACCTCGGGTACGCTGTTTTGCGAGTTGTCAGCCGCCGGTGGACGATTCCCCGTGTTATTGCTGACCGGTCGGACTGCGTCGTACGGGTCGTGGTCCCCGGCTTCGATGACCGTCGGCGCCTTGATCGGCACCGGCTTGACAACGCTGACATCGGTCGCGGCGACGGCTTGCGCGACCTTCGGCCCGTTGGGATCGGCGGCAAGCTTGGCGGCGTCCTTGTTCGCCGGCTGATTGTTGTGCGAAACGGCGAACATGCCGTTGGCCGTCCGCCCCCCGCCGTGGACCGGACACTGGCGCTGCGGCATCTCGGCTGCCGTCGCATAGGTCGTGTACGTCGTGCGGCGGCGTTCGCCGTCGACCGTGTCGTAGCAACGATCCGTGGCGAGATCGCCCGAACGCGTGCAAATTTCGACTTTCTTCAGGCTGGCCGGCACCGGGATATCCTTCGGGGGCAGGTATTGCGCCGCCGCGTTCATCACCTTGACCCACACCGGCAGCGCGACCTGGCTGCCGAATGCCCCCCGATAGATCGGGCTCGGCTTGTCGAAACCTTCCCAAACCGCGCAGGTGATCTCGCTGTTGTAACCCGCGAAAAGCGCGTCGGTGAAATTATACGAGGTGCCCGGCTTGCCGCCCGCCGCCATCGGTTTGAGGCCGTAGCGTTTGGTCGCCGGGGACCCGACGCCGGTTTTGAGCACCTGCGACAGCTCGTTGTGGACCTGGAAGGCCGGGCCCACGTCCACAATCCGCACCCGCGGGCCGGGCGTCGCGCGAAATAGCACCGTGCCGTCGGCGTCCTCGATCCGGTTGAGGATGTAAGGCGCGGCCGGCCGCCAGCCGCCGTTGGGGAAACCCGTGTAGGCGAGCGCGAGTTCGGAGAGCGTGATCTCGCTGCTGCCCAGGAACGTCGCCGGGAACTCGCGCAACGGCGAGTTGATCCCCGCGCGCTTGGCCAGCGACAGCACGTCGGCAAGGGTGGTTTCGTTGCCGACGCGCACGGTGGCGGCGTTCTTGCCCTCGATCAACGCGAGCCCCGCCGGGATCGGCCCGTCGTAACGGTTGCCCGCGCGCTCGACGCCCCATTCGCCGAGGATGCCGTTTTGCCCGCCGACCATCACCTGCCGGTTGTCGAGCACCTGATCGAGAAACAGGCGACCGGGGAAAATCCCTTTCTGATACGCCGCCGCGAAGACAAACGGCGTGAAGGCCGTCCCCGCTGGCCGGCGCGCCTGCGGATGGATGGCGCGGTTGTACTCGCTGTGCTTGAAATCCCGCCCGCCGACCAGCGCGATGATCGCGCCGTCGGAATTATTGACGGCCAAGAGTGCACCCTGAAGGTACTCAGGGGCGGCGATCACGTTATGGACGTTGGTCGCCGGCGCGGTGGCGTCGGTCGGGGAAGTCTGCGCGAGGCGTTTTTCCTCGTCGCTGAACCGCGCGGCATACTGCGCGTAGGTCTGATGGTTTTGGAAACCCGAGTTTTTCTCCACCTCGTCAAGTTGTTCCCGGAGCGCCTGCTCGGCCTCCTTCTGCACGCGGGAATCGACCGTCGCGTAAATCCTCAGCCCCTCGCTGACCGCCCGGTCCAGGCCCACCTGCGCGACGACCTGCTGGCGGATCGCCTCCAACGCGTAGCTGTCGCTGCTGGCGAGCACGCGCGGCTTGACCACCAACTCCTCATCGACGGCGGCCTGGTATTGCTCGCGCGTGATGTACTGCTCGTCGAGCATGCGCCCGAGCGTGGTGTCGCGGGCGTTCTTCGCGGCGTGCTTGTCGTGCCAGGGCGATTTGTTGTTGGGACTGTTGATGAGCCCCGCAAGCGTCGCCCCTTCGCCGAGGGATAACTCCTTGGCGTGCTTGCCGAAGTATCCCTTCGACGCCGCCTCCACCCCGTACAACCCGCTGCCGAGGTAGATGCGGTTGAGGTAATACTCCATGATCTGATCCTTCGTCAGCGTCGTCTCGATGCGATGGGCGACGTAGATTTCGAGGATCTTGCGCGAGAGCGTCCGGCCCCCGAGCGGGAAGGTGTTGCGCGCCAACTGCTGAGTGATCGTGCTGCCGCCCTGCCGCACCTTGTCGCCGCGCAAATTGCGGTAGGCGGCGCGCAAAATCCCGCGCGGGTCGCTGCCGCTGTGGGTGTAGAACCGGTTGTCCTCCGCCGACACCACGGCGTGCTGGAGATCGACCGCGATCTGGTTGAGCGTCACGACCTCGCGCTGCTGCTCGTAGATGGAGCCGAAGGCCACGCCGTTGCGGTCGAAGATCGTGCTGGAACTCTCCATCTTGCCGAGCGCACTCATGTCCAGCTCGGCCGCCTTGGCCAGCATTCGCAGGTGCAGCGCGTACGCCACCCCGCCGCCGACCGCCGCCACGACCAGGAGGACGATCAGGGTGGCCAGGACCCAGTGACGGCGAAAAAAGGGGCGCTTGTACTTATAGGAATTCCGCATGACCACGCGACGGGGAAGCCGCGCCGGGCAAGCGCGTACACGGGCAGAAGTTCCATGAATACCCCCGGCCGCGCAATCCCTAAATTTCCGCCCGGCGGGCACGGATGCCGGTTGCCGGACGCCGGGAACGCCGTACTTTGGCGGACCCCGTTGAACATGGACGTACCCCCCGGCAACCGCGAACTGGTGGACTTCATGCGCCAGCAGATCGCCACCCACGGTCCGGTGACGTTCAAGTGGTTCATGCAGCAGGCGCTCTACCACCCGAAGCTCGGGTACTACGGCGCGGGCCGCGCACAGATCGGCCGGCGGGGGGATTTTTACACGAGCGTGAGCGTCGGCCGGATCTTCGGCGAACTGATCGCCAAACAGTTCGAGGAGATGTGGGTGCGGATGAACAAACCCATCAGCTTCACGATCCTGGAGGAAGGAGCGAACGACGCGCAGTTCGCCTCCGACGTGCTCTCGTGGACACAGAAGTTCTCGCCCGAACTGCACGCGTGCCTGAAATACTGGATCGTCGAGCCGAACCCCAAACTCCAGCAGGAACAACAAGCCATGCTGAGCACCTGGCCGCGCAACAAGGTGCGCTGGAGCCCGAGCCTGGACTCGTTCGAGAGCGGGGCGCTGTGCGGGGTGCATTTTTCCAACGAACTCCTGGATGCCTTCCCCGTGCATCTCGTCGCGTCGGCCGGCGGTCCCTGGCAGGAAATCTTCGTGGACGCGGCCAAGCAGGGCTTCCGTTATGTCTACGTGCCACCGTCCAATTCCCAGTTGCGCGCCGCCCTCGACCGCCTGCCCGTCCCCGCGCTGCCGCCCGGCGTGCGGGAATACCGCACCGAGATCAACCTTGCCGCGCCCCGCTGGATCGAGGACGCCGCGAAGGTGCTCGGGCAGGGCTACGTCCTGACGGTGGACTACGGCTACCCGCGCGACGCTTATTACTCGCCCGAACGCACCCAGGGTACCCTGGCGACCTACCGCGAACACCAGCGCGGCGATGATCCGCTGGTGATGGTGGGCGAATGCGACCTGACGGCGCACGTCGAGTTCACCTCGCTGGCCGAACGCGCCGAGGCCGCCGGCCTGCGGCTGGCCGGATTTTGCGACCAGCACCATTTCCTGGTCGGCCTCGGCGAGGGCGAACTGCTGGCCATCGAGCGTTCCGCGCGGGAGATGACGCCGGACCTCCTCCATTTCATCCGCAGCTTCAAGGCGCTGATGCATCCCTCGACGATGGGGATGGCGTTCAAGTTCATCTGCTTCGAGAAGAACGTCCGTGCCGGGGACAAGCCGCTGTTGGGCTTCAATCGGTGTTCCGATGGGCGGGCGGTGTTGGGACTTCCGTCGCTGGAGACAACGCAGGAGCCTTACGATCCGTACGCCGCCATGTGAAACGAACCGGCGTGCTCAGGATTGCGTGCGATGATGGGCGACCAGCGCGTTCGCGTGGCCGTGGCTGATGCCGTGGTTCGATTTGAGCCACTCGACGGTCTCCATGTGTTTGGCCTCGTTGCGGGTTTTGAGCAGGTCGAGCCAGTGCCCGACGGGTTTTCCGTACTTTTTCTCGATGGACGGGAAATACGAGGCGAGACCAACCGGTTTTTCTTTTTCGCTCATAGGTATTGATCCGTTTCCGCCGGCCCGGCCGAATGCACGATGGAACCCGGCGCACCGTGGATCTGTTCGAGCACCTTGAACGCTCCGCCTGCTCCGCGCGGGTCGAACATTGCCGCGAGATGCACGTCGCTCGCATCACCTTGGACAGACCTTGGCAGCCACCGCCGCAGAAACTCCGCCTGCGTCCCGTAGAAGCCCTCCTCCCATCCCATCTCTCCACCCCAACGCTGCAGGTCGGTGAAATTCACGTCCGCCGTCAAATCCTGCTGGCCGGGCCGTTCGTAGACCTCCGCCCCCTCGAACCGCATCTGCCGGCAATACGCGCGCAACGTTCCTTTCGGCCGCCGGTGGTATAGCGAAGCCCATTCCTCGCCGTAATCAATCGTGAGCATCCGCCCGCGCTCCCACGCGGCGAGCTGCTCGCCCATCCAGCGCCGGTACGCCAGCGCTACCTCCACGGTCTTCCCGGTCGGCAGCGTCCGGGCATGCTC
>CALMVM010000098.1:0-9245 GCA_937873255.1 uncultured Verrucomicrobiota bacterium
ACGACGAAGCGTTCAAGCGGGCGGCGGTCGCGCAGTGGCAAAGCGGCGTGCCGGCCACGCGAGTTGCCGAGGGCCTGGGCATCACCACCGAGAGCCTGCGCGCGTGGCGGCGGCGGCCCGGGAAATCGGGCCGGGTGCTATCGCCCCCGAGGGAAACAACGAGCGAGGGGCGGCAGGGAAACGGCGGATCACGAAGCGGTGGAGCCTTTCAAGAGTCGCGCGGACTTGCTCCGACGCAGCATCTCAAAGCCGGTTAACCATCCGAACCGACGGGCACGCCGCTTTCAGGATGGATCAACTTTTTCTCCCCGCTCCTTCGTTTTCAGGTCGCACCTGGGACCGGAGAAAAAGCGTCGCCGCCCGGCCGTCAGGGAGCCGGGCGCGGCGCGATCACCGGCTTTCCTTCCGTGTAGGACGGCGGCAGGTCAGTGCTCCCCCAACCGGGATTTGCGGCGGCTCCCATGTTGTAACTCATCGTCCCGCCGTTGACGAGGGTTGCGAATCGGGTCCAGGCGGCGGTGAAAGGTTTGCCGTTCACCGCGAGGTTCTGGACGTACGGAGCGTTCGTGCCCGCGCCGCTCCCGACGATGTTCAAGTCCCCCCGCGCCAGATGGATCACCGCGCGGGAAAAAAGCGGACCGTGCAAAAGCAGGACATCGTCGCCCGGCAGCGCCGGGTACATGCCGAGCGCCGCCCACACGTACCAGGCGGAGGTCTGCCCGAGATCGTCGTTGCCGGGCAAGCCGTTGGCAGCCGGCGAATAAATCTGGGTGACGGCACGCCGCACCACGCTCGAGGTCTTGGAGGGTTTCCCGACGTAATGATAGATCCAGGGCATGCGGCGCAGGGCTCGTTCCCCAGGAATGCATAACGCGAATTGGTGGTGTCCGCGTCGTTTAGCTTCGTGAAAAACGTGTCCAGCCGATCCGACGCCGCCTGCGCGCCTCCCATGAGGCCGATGAGCGAACTCAGGGTGAACGGCACCGCCCAGACGTACTGGTACGCCGTCCCCTCCACGTAGCCCTTGCCGCCGTAGGTGGGGAACCCGGCCGACCATTGGCCGTTGGGGTCACGCATTTGCATGCAACCCGATTCAGGGTTCTACAGGTTGCGCCAGTGTTGGGCGCGGTCCATCGCCCGCGATGCTTTGCCGGAGTCGCCGGCAGCGGTGGCGAGCCGGGCCATGGCGAAATCGTCGGCGCAGTATTCCAGCGTCATGGACACCGGGCCGTACCCTCCCTGACCCACCCCGGCGGGCACGTAGCCCTTCTGCAAATAATCCGCCAGGCCCGGTCTTTCGTACGTCCCGTTCCGGCCCTTGAGATTCGGCGTGGTCGCCGCCTTCTCCATCGCCGTCAGCGCCGCCGGCACGTCGAAATTCCTGACCCCGAACGCATAGATGCCGGCGATGATCGGCACGGCGTCATCGCCGACCATGATCCCGCCATCGCCGAAGGCATTGCCCCAGCGCGGCATCGCCCCGCCTTCCTGGAAGTCCTGGATCAGTGATTGCGCCATGTCGCCGGCGCGCACGGGGTCCAGGATCGCGAGGAGCTGGCACTCGCACCGGTAGATATCCCAGCCCGAGAACCAGCCGTATTGGGTGCGGCCGGCCGGCAAGGCGTGCACCTTGCCGTCAAAGCCGATATACTGGCGATTGGCGTCGCTGACCACGCTGGGTGCCTGGAGGCAGTGGTAGAGCGCGGTGTAAAACGTTTGCCTCTCCGCCGGCGACCCGCCGCTGATCAGGATTTTGTTCAGGTAAGCGTTCCAACCGGCGTCGGCGCTGGTCTTCATGGCGTCGAAGCCGGCGTTGTTGAACGACGCCGCCGGACTCTCCGCCGCCAGGTTCGCCTGCGCGTTGGCCACGCTGACGTAGGAAATTGCCGTCCTCGCCAGGACCGTGCCTCCGCCGGGCAGATCGAAACTGACATAAGCCCCTGTGTTGGGTCCGCTGGCGCTGGTCCCTTTGTTGTTCCAGGTCGGGCCGTTCCACACCCCGTAGGTGGCGAAGGCATGGTCGAACACCACATCGAAATAAGTAATTCCCGCCGAGGTGCCGCACATGCCGGCCACGCGCGCCCAGCCGCTGATTTCCCGCCCGTTCGCGTTGATCTGGATCGCGGCGTCGGGGGTTCCATTGTTGTCGCCGCCCATGTTGACGAGCATCCCGGCGGCGTCTCCGGCTGGGAAGGCGAACCGGCCGAATCCGGTCCGGGTCGTGGCGGTCAATTCCGTCTTGATCCCGTTGGAGAATTGGACGGCGTATTATCCCGGCGAGGCGTGCTCACTGCCGCTGGGAATGGTGCCGGAATATCGGCGGTTGAGCTTCCAGAAATTGCCGCTGTCGTGGGGGGAACTCTCGAACTTGCCCAGAAATGGCAGGAAGCCGAAATCCCCGCCGTACTGGCAACCTCCCCCGCTGGCGTGGAGCAGGCCGAACCCGCGAATCTCCGTGTCCGTGTTGCGGTAGCAACTCGGCCACTTGGTCGTGGTGTCGGGGCTCCACTGGATCATCCCGAACGGAGCCACCGCTCCCGGGAAGGTGTTGCCCTCGCCCTGCGTACCGCAGAAGGGGGAGACATGCTGGGTCAGGTTTTCCAGCCCGCAAGCCCGCGGCGGCAACCCCGCTCCTAGCGCGGCTCCAAACATCAAAGTGCTGACGAGAAATCGTTTCAGGAGCAAAGGGACTGATTCCATTGGAATGATCTGATTTGGAGGAGCACGCTCGTCGTGCGTTGCCGCGAGAGGAATCGGAGCGCTCTAGTGAGCACCCGACAGACCTGGATCCGACATCACCTGAAAGAGGACAGCCATGCTCAGGCATTCGAAGGAAGTACAATCGTCCGTCTCCGTCACCTTGGTCCAGTCGTTCCAGGTGATGTTGCGGTCGGTGCGCCGCGCCCTCCAGGCGGCCAGGGCGTTGGCTTCGAACCATGGGCGATAGCGCCCCCAGAGGTTGTTGTCCCGGCAAAAACGCGCCAGTGCCCGCATGAACTGGTCCTCCCACGCGGTTTCGAGGCGGCCGTTATGGTGCAGGACCGCGTGTTTGTTCACCACATGGTTCGCCGCCAGCAAGGCGTCCCGATAATAGCCATCCTCGTGGGTCGCCTGGAAGAGGGCGTTGGCGGCGTTGAGGAACGAGCCGCTGTTGTACACGTTGTCATTCCCCGTCTGGCCCTTCGGGCCGATTTGCTCGTACAACGATCCCGTTTTCGCGTCGAAGAGGTGCGTGCGTCCCCAAGCATAGATCGCCTGGCACTTGGCCAGGATGGCTTTGTCGTGCGTCGATTGGTGGATCAGCATGCCGGAGATGATCATCGGCCAGTTGCTCAGCGAGCATTTGCCGCCCTCGGGCACGTTATCCATGTTCTCCCAGATGCCGCCGTCGTAGGTCGTGTCCCAGCCCCGGTCGTACACCATGTTCCAAGCCGTCACCGAGGTCTTCAAAAGCGTGGGGTTGCCCGTGATCTGATAACCGCGCATGCAAGCGATCATCATCCACTGGACGTCGTCGTTCCACTTGTCGCCCTTCCAATCGGTCCCTTCCTTGGCTATGAAGGTATCCGTGAGATCGCGGACCAGTTTGGAATGCGCACCGCTCCGCGTGCGGTCGTAGGCGTCTTCCGCGAGTTGAATCTCCAAGGCCCCGACCCAGGTGCCGCAACGCTTGTCGTTGGCGAGAGTCTTTTTGTAAAACGTGTCCCGGTTCTCGCGCCGGAGAAATGCGGTGTTGTAGGCTTCGAGGACCGCGTCGGCCATTCTCGAATTTCCGAGGGGCAGAACGCCTGGCTCGTTGGTTGTGGCGGACGTGGCGGTCGGATTGGCTGCGGGGGAGGGGACCGCCACGGGGGGCGGATTGCGAAGCTTGAAGATGAGCACTTTATCCGCGGTGTCCAGTTGGGCCAGCGGAAAGGGGTATTCCCTGCCATCGACCAGGAACACAGCCGAGGGGCCGTCGACGCGGAGAAACTCACCCTGCCAACTCCGATTCGAGGCATCGGTCCACGTCCGGACCCCGCCTGCCGCAGGCAAGCGCACCGGTGACAGGCAGGCGATGAAAAAAATCGCTGCGACCAACGTTCGTCGATGGGCGGTGATGTACATCGGCGGGCATTCATTAGCCGATGAAGCGCAGCCTGGCAACCGGGAGCAGTCGAACTCCAGGAGGCCAGCCAGAGCCGGTCGCCGTGCCGCGCTCTCAGGCCATCGAGACCGGCCAGCTTGGCTCGCCTCACGCGGGCCGCTGTTCGGTGAGCTGGCGGCAAAAGCCGCTGCCGACGCCGGTGATGACGGCGCTCTCCGAGCGGCATTGATTTCCTCTACGCGGCGAGCGTCCATCCCTTTCAGGCGGCTGCGCCGCATACGCGACCAACGCCGCTCGGAGAGCGCCGTCCACCACTGTATTTGGACCGCCCATCTTTGGGGTGATGCCCCGGGTTCGCATGAGGCCGCGCCTTTGGCGCAGCGGATGCGCTCGATCATTTTGAAACCGTTGTAGCTGTAGGCGGATTTTCGCTCCTCTCCGAGCCTGTTAGCCTTGCGCTGCCGATCACTCAGAGCCGCGTCACCTTCAGGCGCATGAAACTCCGCGCGTAAGCCGACGCCGCCCAATTCGTGCGTGCCTTCATCGTCGCGGTGCCGTCGCCGTTGTCCATCGGATAACCGGCGACGGCCGTGGTCGCCTGCCACGCCGCCGAATCCAATCCGGTGCTCGCCTCCACCGCGTACGCTACATCGGTTGGCGCAGGGATCGGATAGACGTAGGTCAACGTCAGGTAAATCCCGCCATCGACCGACTCTACCCTGGCGGCCGGCAACTTCGTGGTGCCGGCTTGCGTGGGATCGGTTCCCAACGCGTATTCCACCAGATTGGCAATGCCGTCGCCGTCGTAATCCGCCCCGTCCGCCGCCTGCGCGGACCCGGCGGCGGCCACGCTGCCGAAGCATTGGATCTTCCAGGTGTTGAGCGGCGTGTCCAGCAACGTCACCGTGGCGACGCCGCCCGCCGCGAGGTAGCCGCTGCCGCTCCCCAGCGCCAGCGTCACGTTCTGCGGCCCGGTCAAGGTGCTGTCCGCCGCCGGGTTGAGCGTGATCGTCGCCGCCGCCGCGTTTGCCGGGATGACCACGCTGCCGCCGGTTGCGCTGGCAGGGGCGGGACTCAGCGTGTAGCGCGTGCCGTAGGCGGCCTGTCCCGCCCCGGTCTGGATCGTGTAATTCACCGTCAGCGCGCTGCTCGGCGCCGGGACGCACTGCACCGTGAAGACCCCCGCCTTCCCCGTGTGCTCCTGCGCGGAACCCACCGTCGCCGCGAGGCTCACCGTGACCGGCGTGGTCACCGTCGCCACGTTGGAGAACGGCGAGCCCGTCTCCGCGCTCACGGCGGCCACGCGGTACGAGTAGGTCGCCCCCGCCGTCAGATTCGCGTCCACGAATGCCGTCGTGTTCGCGCCCACGGAACCCACGGGCACGAAGCTCCCGCCACCGGCCGCCCGCTCGATGCGGAAGCTGTGCTCGTTGCTGGATTGGTCGGTCCACGCCACGTTGACCTGCGTTCCCGAGACCGGCGTGGCACCCGGGCCGCCCGGCGCGCCCGGCGTGCCGGCGAACGCGGCGTTGTAACTCCACGAGAGGATGTCCTGCTGCGCGCCTTGCCCGCCCGACCCGGCGGTGAACCCGAGATAGGCCGTCGAGCCGCCCAACACGCTGACGAGGTTGACCGTGTAAGTCTGTGTGAACGTCGCGTGCGTGCTGAGGTCGATGAGGGTTTCGGTGAGTGTCGTGCCGTCGTAGGTCAGCGCCGCCCGGATGAGGTCGCCGCTGTGGAAATCCACCCCGCCATTCGTCGCGTCGATGGCCCCGGAGGAGGTCGCCGTCGCCGCCGTGCCGTCGTCGGGAGCCGCTCCGTTGAGGTACAGCCCGGTGGTGCTCAGGCCGGGATACAGGTCGAACTTGATCGCCGCGCTGGTGGCGATGCCCGAATAGCCGAGATTTGAACCGGTTCCCCCGAGCGCCGTCAGCCCGCTGCGCTGCATGGCGAACGTGAACCCGTCCGCGGTCGCGTTCGTGCATTGAAACGTGAACTCCAGGGCGAACTGCGCGATGCTCCGCGTGGTCTTGAACCACACGGAACGCGTCTGGTTCGTGCCGCCATTGGTCAACCGCAGCGCCGGCCCGACGATGGAAGCCGTGGAGCCGAAGCCGTTGGTGCTCAGCAGCGAGCTGGCCGAGGCGAAGCCGCCGGGCAGGTCCACCGCGGGAGCCGCGCCGGCCGTGGCGGCGGCGACGCTGGAAAAAGCGGATGCCCCCGCCTTGTTCAGGGCGCGGATGCGGAAATAACAAGTGGTCCCCGCCTGCAAGCCCGTCACCGGGTAATTCGTGGCGAAGGCCGCCGTGGTGACGAGCGGCGTCGCCGGGAAGTTGTTGGGGTCGGTCGAGGCGTAGACCTCGTACCCGGACCGGCTGTCGGTGCCGTAGTTCCAGGACAGGTCAATCGTGCCGCCGGACGCCGTCTGGGCAAACAGGCTCGTCGGTTGCGCCGGCGGCGTGGTTGGAACGCCGGAGCTTTGCACGATGGCGTTGGCGACCGTCGCGGCGACGATGGCGTAACCCGCGTCGGAGAGGTGCGTCTTGTCGCTCGCGTTGAAGTAGGCGGGATTCTGTTCGTCGCCGTCCTGTCCGATGTTGGGATCGCCCGTGTCGTCCGCCAGCGCGTCGGGGCGCACCACCGTCAGCGTGGACGGGGTCTTCCGCAGCGCGTTGAGCGCATCCCGGCGCTGGTCGAACGCCGTTTCCGAACCCAGGTTCTGCGCGTACACCGGGTGGTCGGCGGGCGTGTTGGTCACGTCCACGACCACCGTGTCGGCCCGCGCGGCGTGCCGTGCCTTCCAATAGGTTTGCAGCCGGGTGTACACCGTCTGCACCGCCTTGGCCAACGTGACCGGCGGCTTGATCGAGCCGTCGATGCCGAAGTCGTTGGTTCCGCCCTGCACCACGGCGACCGGCGGCTGCTCGGCGGTGGCCACGAGCGCGTCCACGCGGGTGGCGGCATCGGCGTTCATCTGGGTGACGGTGTACCCGCTCCGGCCCAGGTTGACGACGTGGTAACGGTTGCCCAGCAACTTCTGCAAGGCTCCCGGGTATACGGGCGCGAGCGGGCTGGCCGTGCCCTGGCCGCCGCTGGCGTTTTCCCCGTAGGTCAGCGAGTCGCCGTCGCACGCCACCGCCGTCACGGCGTAGGTCTGCACGCTGGCGACCAGGAGGCTCCCCGTGCCCGATGCCGTCGTCCACGGCACCAGCCCGAACCCGCCCGCCGGGATGCTGCCGGAGGGCAGCGCCACGCTCAGAAACGCGATGATCTTGCCCGTGGTCAGATCGGTGGCCGTCATCGCTACCGCCGCGTTGGCGATCACCCGCGCCTCCAACGCCACCGGGTCCGCCGGGACGTATGGGTTGGTCGCGGTCGCCGTCGCCAGCTTGGTCGGCGAGCCTGCGTTGGAGATGGTGTACGCCCACAGCGCGGTGCTGTTTTCCAGCGCGAAGTTGAGCAACAACCCGGAGCCGTTGGCCTGGAAGCGCAGCAGCACCCCGAGCGTCGCGTTGCCGCTGCGGTAATTGGCGGGCACGACCACCCGGCAGCCCTGGTCACGCACCTGCTCCGACGCGCCCTGCCGCAGGACGTAATCCCGCAGATAAGCGTCCGTGCCGCCGTTGGTGCCGTCGGGGGTCAGCACCAGTTTGCCGCCGCTGAACGAGGCCACCCCGCCGTGCAGGTCGCTGAAACCGATGGCGGCGAGAGTTTTGCTCCCGTCAAAATCGTTGCCACCCGCCTGGCTATCGTAAAAATTGGCCGGGGTGGTCGAAGCCGCCGTCGCCCGCCCGACCGGAGCGTGTTTCAACGAGGACCCGGCGAAGACCGCCGGCGCGAGGTTGCCGGCGAACACGGCGGCAAGCAGCAGGGCAGGGGGCAGTCGGAATTTCATGGGGAGATCAGGGCTTGCTTCGCGGTGTTATACCGATCCGAGATCGGTGACCGGCAACGTGATGGGCATGCTGCCGTTCAGGAATCAGAATATCTCCAGCCCCGGATGTTCAACCACGTTGGCCGGGTGAATTCCGGCGCTCAAACCAACGCCTGAGCGGCTGCACCGCTGACCATCGTGGCGCTTCGCTTGAAGCCGGAAACCGCTTTCGCCGCCGAGGAAAAGAGCCGTCCGAACAGACCCCCTCTCGGTTGCTCCCATAAGACAGCTCTTCCTCGACTAGCCTTCACCGGACGCCGGTTCCAAAAACGACGGGTAAACCTGTCTTGCAGACAGAGCAGGCGCTTGTTCGAACAGATTACCGCAAAACAGAGCACCAACGCCGCCTGCGTGCAGGTATTGGCGACGAGCAGCGGCCGGCCGGCGCTTTCCTGGTCACCGAGGCGCACCGCCAGGAAAGCCGCGAGCGCGATCAGGGCGAAAAGCACCCCGTAAAAACGCACGTTGCAGTCCTCTGAGCGGATGACATGGCTGGTGCCGACCACCCGGGCCAGGGAGACCGCCGCAGGCAGGCCAGAACGCGTACGCGCGCCGCAGAGTTTTCCACACGAGCGGTCGGTGCAATTTTGATCCATGGCGTTTAATTTGCATTGATCTACATCATGCAGCGGGCAATAATCTTCTCACGCCGCGATAAATGCGTAAAGTAACGTGCTAAAAATGAGCAGGGCCGATTCGCGCGTCTCGCTTTGGTGAGGCCTACCCCACCCGGCGGGACCATCCCGCGTGAAATCGGTCAACAGCGCCGTGGTGGCATCATGATCAGCATCCCCCCCGCCGGATCATCAATGAATCGCCGTTCTCCGCTCCGGCGGACGTTCGGCATTCTCGCCGCCGGCATGATGCTGGGCGCGTTTCCGGCAACTCCCCGGGCGCAGGACGCCGCGCATCCGGCCGACCCGATTCCTGCGGTCGTCTTCAACACGGTTGTCACGGACTTCGAGCACGGCGACTACCGGGGGGCGCTTGCCGCCATCGATGCGTTGCTCAAGCTGATCCCCGCCGATCTGCCGCCGGAGCAGAGAAGCAAGGTCGACGCGCTCCTCGAGCCGGTCTACTACACCCGTGGCGCGGCCTACTTCAATCTGAACGATTATCCGCAGGCCAGCACGGCGCTGAAGGATTATCTCAAGCGGTATCCAAGGGGCGCGCGGGCGACCGAAGTGTCGTTCTCGCTGGCGCAGTCGGACTATCTCGCCAAGG
>CALMVM010000098.1:9255-11556 GCA_937873255.1 uncultured Verrucomicrobiota bacterium
GCCAAAGACTACGCTGCGGCCGCCAAAGGCTTTGCCGCGCTGGAGAGCGCCCCGGCGCTCCGCTCGCAGGCGCTGCTGTTCGAGGGTTTGTCGTACAAGGAGATGAACGAGGACGCGAAGGCAATCGTCGCTCTGGAGAAGCTCGTCTCGGTCGGCATCAAGTCGCCGACCGCCGCCCGCGGCGCGATGCAGTTGATCTACCTCTACAGCCGACAGAAGCAGCCGGACAAAGCGTTCAAAACCCTCCGCGACGTTCAAGCAAACATCGACCAGTTGGAGAACGTCGTGGAATTGAACACGGTCGCGCTCGAGCAAGGAGACGCCTACCTCCAAAACAACGCCAGCAAGGAGGCGCTGGTCTGTTACCGCGCGGTGCGGACCCGGGAGCAGGTCATCGCCATCGAGCACGCGCGCATCGCTGCTTTGCAGAAACAGTTGGAGGCCAACCAGGTGGCTGCCCGCGCCAACCCGAAAGAGGCCAGCCGGTTTTTTCTCGCAATCCGGCAACTGCGGGACTCCATCGCCGAAGACCAGCGGCTCGTGGAAAACTTCGAGAAGCTGCCGGTCATTTATCCGAAGGTCCTCTACCGGATCGGCCATGCCTTCTCCCAGATGGGTTCGTCCTGGGAGGCCAACGTTGCCTTCCGGGACACCTACGAACGCTCCGATGACGCCGCCGACCGCGAGATGGCATTGTTTGCGATCATCACGACTTTCGTGGATGTGAACCAGGCGGTCGCCGCGCGGTCGGCCTGCGACCAATACCTCAAGGAATTTCCGGCGGGAACCAACCGGTTCACCGTGGGCTACCTGCTCGGTGCGACCGCCTTGCAGGAGAACGATCCGAAGGCGGCCGAGAGTTATTTCGGCCGGATGCTCAACGAACAGCCTGCCAGCAACATGCGCGAGGAGATGCGCTTCCTGCTGGGGAATTCGCTGCTCGCCCAGGGCAAGTACGACGAGGCCAAGGCCGCGTACGTCCGCTACCGACAGGACTACCCGAAGGGCGGGCATGTCCAGGAAGCCATCTTTCGTGAGGATTTGGCCACGCTGTTTTCGGGGGATTACGACGCGGCGTTCAAGCGCCTGGACGAGTTCCTGAAAGCGTATCCGTCCGGCGATTTCGTCAGCGATGCCAAGTACCGCCTCGACGTTTGCAAGTACGCGCAGAACAAATATGAGGAGGTCGTCGCCGATGCCGACGCCTGGCTCAAACAATATCCGAACAATGCGCAGCAGGGCGAGGTGGAGGCTCTGCTTGGCGATGCCGACATCGCTCTCGGCAAGGTCGACGAAGCGCTCGCCGCCTACAGGTTATCGTTCAAAACAGCCACGACCGATGAAGTCCTCAATTATTCGCTGACGGAGGCGGGCAAAATCCTGCAGAAGCGCGGCGACTGGGAGGCTGACGCCACGATGTTCCAGGACTTCGTGACGACTCACCCCGACCATCCATCGGTGGTATTTGCGCTCTCGCAGATCGGCCACGCGAAGACGAGGCAAGGCAAGACCGACGAAGCAAAGCGATTCCTCGCCGGCGTCTTGAACAAGTACATCAACGACCGCAACTGCGGTTCCGTCGAGCAGATCCTCGATCAACTTGCCCTGTTGTGTATTCGCAAAAAGCCGCGCGCCGCCGAATTGCCTGCCCAGGGGCCGTCCCGAGCCGCCCCCCCCGCGGCCGCCACCGTGCCCACCCCCCCCCCCCCCGGCGCACCCACGCCGGAACCCGGCGGGGTGTTGGAAGAACGCCTCGGTGCGTCGCCGGCCGAGCGTTCGCCGGTCGCGCAGGCACGCATCCTCTACGCCAAGGCGCAGCTCGCCCGCCTGCGCCGTCAGCCGGCGGAGACCGAGCGTGACCTGTTGGCCATCGCCGACAAGTTCAAGCCGGCCGTGCTCAGCGCGACGATCCTGGGTCAGATCGGCGACGTGCTCGTTGCCAAGGGACGACCTGACGCGGCCATCCCGTTTTACGTGGAGTTGATGGACAGCTTTCCCAAGGACGACAACGTGGACTTCGCCTACGCCGGCCTGGGCGAAATCGCCTTTCAGAACAAGCAATACGACAAAGCGTTGGGCTTCTTCAAGGATGGCACGGACAAGATCGCCCCCAACCAGAAGCTCAAGGATTTGACCGTTGGCCAGGCCAAGGCGCTGTTGGCTCTGGACAAGTTCGACGACGCCAAAAAAATCTTCGAACAAGCCGCGAGCGTGAAGGAGTGGCGGGGCGAGACCACGGCCTTTTGCATGTATTCGCTCGGAGAAATCGAGGCGCGGAAAAACCATTGGACGGAGGCGAAT
>CALMVM010000098.1:11566-12896 GCA_937873255.1 uncultured Verrucomicrobiota bacterium
AATGCGTACTACCAGCAAGTTTACGTCGCGTATCAGCGCTTTCTGCCGTGGGTGGCCAAGGCGTATCTCGGCAGCGGCAATAGCCTGGAAAAGCTCGGCAAGACGCAGGAGGCGGTGAAAACCTACGAAGAGATGTTGCGTAATACGAGGCTCGCCGATTTTGCGGAAACCCTTCAGGCTCACCAGCGTTTGCAAGCGCTCGGCGGGAGCTGAATCGATCCTTTTCTGCGCGGTATGAGCCTTTCTCCTCCCCGAACCCAGGTTGCTCCTCATGCGATCTGCCGCGCGTTGTGCGGCAGGCGTCCTCCGATGCTCCTGCTGGCCGTTGTCCTGTCCGGTGTGGGTGGCTTTCTGGCGCGTGTCTCCCCGGCGCAGAGCATCAACTTGCGTACCGGCCAGTCGGTGCAAACGCAAGGGATGCGCCGCGATGGGGCGAACGTGTTCGCCCGCGTCCAGACGGCCGGGGGCACCGTGGGCGAGGTGAGTTACCCGGTCGCCAACATTGCCCAGATCGATTTTCCCGAGCCGCCGCAACTCAGGACGGCGGGTGACCTGCTCGGCGCGGGCAAAGCGAGCGATGCGGCGGCCCAACTCACCCCCGCGCTTGCCTATTATGTGTTCTTTCGTGACATCAAGGGAAATTGGTGGGTGCCGCTGGCACTGCTCCAGGTGGATGCGATGTCCCGACTCGGACGTGACCGCGAGGTGGATGCGCTTGCGGCGGAGCTGAGCCGCATGGGTGACGTCAGCCCAGAATCTTTGCGCACGGTGAAATTCAAGCAGGCGGCGGCGATGAATCGTCGTGGCGAATACCGACAGGCGCTCGCCGCACTCAAGCCGCTCGTTGAAGACAAAGCCGCCCCGCCGAACGAGCTTGGAGAAGGTTGGTTGGCCGTTGGCTCGGCGCATCTGGCTCTGCGGGACTACAAAGACGCGTTGCTGGCGTTCCTGCACGTGCCGGTGTACGTGCCGGACCATGCTTTGCTCATGCCTGCCGCCCTGCTCGGCAGCGCCAAGGCGTATGTCGGGCTCGTCGACAAGCTTCACGCCCAATCTGCCTTGCAGCGACTGGTCACCGATTATCCCAACGCCCCGGAAGCCGCCGAAGCCAGAGATCGACTGCAAAAGCTTGCCGCAGTTTCCTTGCAACCGCCCGGTAGTTGACGACCGCTCCTTCCGCCCCCTCCTCATTATGTTTTCACTCCTGATATGAAGTTCTCACGTTTTCTCCCCGTTCCTTTCATTTGCGCCGCCATCGCCTTGCTTGCGACCGCCGCCGCCGCGTTCGCGCAATCGACCCCGGCCCCGGCGGCGGGGCCGGCCACGTCGG
>CALMVM010000099.1 GCA_937873255.1 uncultured Verrucomicrobiota bacterium
CATCACGATGGCCTCGCACTGCGTCGGGTTGACCTTGCCCGGCATGATCGAACTGTGATCGGTACCGTGTTCATAATAGTTATCGTGTGGTTCGGTGTTTGGCCGCATGGTGTTTCGCCGCCGAGTTTTGCCCGACGGGCGAGGTCTTGCGCGCCAACCGATTCGAACCGTCTTGGCGCGACCAGCCTATCTTTTTCTAGAGATTTCACGGGGTGTGTTTCAGAAAAGGCGTCAGAGTTTTTGACAACTTTTCGAACGCCACGAACCCCCGGAGCCCGCACCTGAAACGCCTCCCTGTCGGACAGAATTGCTGAAACAAATCTCTCCGCAGGCCCAGATATATTATCTGGACCGGTTCCTTCCGCTCGCCAAGCCTGAGAGGGAGCTGTCGCCAGCGCAAAAAAGTGCCGCTGCTACCCGCGACCGGGTCAACGGCCGATCCGCCCGCCCGCTTCCAAACCGTCATCCGCACCGACCACCATCCAGCCCACACGAACATGTCAACCGACACCTACCTGGATCAAGCCGGCCTGAACACCACGCTGGACAATGCGGTGCACGGCTTCCAGCAGTGGCACAACACGCCGCCCGAGGAGCGCGCCCGGCCACGCTTCACCCGTGGACTTCGAGAACCGACTCCACCATCATCCATCGACCCGCGCACTCCGCCCGGTCCACGAAATCGGTTCTCCCGCACTTTGTGTGGAAGTGGGCCAACCTCCCGTCAATACGGAACAATCCCAGAGGGACAAACCTGTGCGGCAAGGCTGCCGTGCCGATCCATCCACACAAAGTGCGGAAGAACCGAAACCGGGGCAAGATCAACCGAGCCATCGCCGCAGGCTTGGCCACCGTCACCACCCAAGACGCCTGCGGTTGGTTCAAACACTGCGAGTTCCCGCCAAACACTCAGCCGTTTTGAAAACTGCTGTAATAGCGCGCGCCCCGGTGTTTTGGTGGGACGATATCGTCCCACGTCTCGAAAACGAACAGCCAATGTTTCGATTTGTCCCGATAGCAAAGATAATTATGTCCCTGATTCTTCTCATCCTCCTTGTCCTGCTTGTCTTGGGTTCCGCCCCGACCTGGGGCTACAGCCGCAATTGGGGTTATGGTCCGAGTGGCGGCTTGGGATTGATCCTCGTCATCGTGCTAATTTTGGTTCTGACCAAAGTTATCTGATCCCCGGGCCGTCGGTCTGGACTGACGGTGCGACGGACAAAACAAACGGCGCTCCCGGGGTCCATTCCCCGGAAGCGCCGTCGTCGTTTTTACAGGCGGGAGGCCGTTCGCCTTATTTGTCGTCCTTGCCGTTTGCACCATTCATCGACTCCAGCACGGCGGCTTCGATCTCGCCATAGATGCCGGCGTCGCGCTTGAGCAGTTCCTTCGCGGCGTCGCGGCCCTGGGCCAACTGGCTGCCCTTGTACGAAAGCCAGCTTCCGCGCTTCTCGATGATTCCCTTTTCCAGGGCGAGGTCGAGTAGCGAGCCGGTCGTCGAGATGCCCTCGTTGTACATGATGTCGAACTCCGCCTCCGTGAAGGGCGGCGCGACCTTGTTCTTGACCACCTTGAGCTTGGTGCGGTTGCCCGTCACCGCGCCGTCGGGCTGCTTGATCGCGCCAATGCGCCGGATGTCGATGCGCACGCTGGCGTAGAACTTCAGCGCCTTGCCGCCGGGCGTGGTTTCCGGGTTACCGAACATCACGCCGATCTTCTCGCGGAGCTGGTTGGTGAAGATGACCGTCGTCTTGGCCTTGGAGATCAGCGCCGTCAGCTTGCGCAACGCCGCGCTCATGAGCCGCGCCTGCGCGCCGACCGTCGAATCGCCGATTTCGCCTTCGAGTTCCTGCTTGGTCACGAGCGCCGCGACCGAATCCACGATGATCAGGTCCAGGGCGTTCGAGCGCACGAGCGTTTCGCAGATGCGGAGGGCTTCCTCACCAGAACTCGGTTGGGAGATGAGCAACTCGTCCGGGTTGACGCCGAGCTTGCGGGCGTAAACGGGGTCGAGCGCGTGCTCCACGTCGATGAACGCCGCCAGCCCGCCACGCTTTTGCGCCTGCGCGACCAGGGTCAACGCAAGGGTCGTCTTGCCCGAGCTTTCCGGCCCGAAGATCTCGACGATGCGCCCGCGCGGCACGCCGCCCACGCCCAGCGCGCGGTCGATGAGGATGTTGCCCGTGGGGATGACCTCCACATCCATCACCTTGCGGTCGCCCAGGCGCATGATGGCCCCGTCACCGTAGTCCTTGGTGATTTGCTGGAGGGCGAGGTCGAGTTCCTTGTTGCTCTTGGGGGTGGCCCGCAGCAGGTCGGGGGATTTGTCGTCGGTGGCGACGGGAGCGGTCGAGTTTTTAGCCATAGTCGGAGGTGCTTTGTAGTAAATGTAATACTAGCAGCGAAAACCCTCGCGCGCCAGTGTTTTCGCAAGAAAAAACCCGCAGACCGACGCGCGGCCTGCGGGTTCGTGAAGAGACCAATTTTTGGACCGTTTTCGGCGGTTAGTTCAGGCCGCCGATCTCGATGCGGCGCGGCTTGGCGGCCTCGGCTTTGGGCAGGCTCAAAGTGAGCAGGCCCTGGTCGAGACTCGCGCTGATCCGGCCGGCATCAATGGTGTTGTCCACCTCGAAGACGCGGCGATAGTCAGCCGGCTGCGATTCGCGGTAGACGACCTCGTGACCGTCGCCCGTGGCGCGGTGGCCGACGAGCGTCAACTCGCCGTTCTCGAACGTCACTTCGAGGCCGCTGGCGGGCACGCCGGGCATCTCGACGTGGACGGTGAAGCCGTCCGGATTCTCGGTGATGCTGGCGCGCGGACGAATGAAGCGGCGGGGAGTGGTTTTAGGCTGGCCGTTGGTGCCGTTGAAGGCGGAGGTGGGCTGCGGCTGGGAAGGTTGGGTGGGAGTCTGGGTTTCCATAAAGAAGAAGGTGGTTGGGAAAGTCGGGTGCCGCGGCGGGCGTCAATGGAGATTTGACGGCACCACCGGGGCGGATTGGTAAGGGGGGGTTACTTGACGTTAATCTCGATCTGGCGCGGCTTGGCGGCTTCGGCCTTGGGCAGCGTCACGGTGAGGATGCCGTTCTCGTAGGAAGCGCTCACGCGGGTGGCGTCCACGGGGGTCGGCAGGGTGATGCCGCGCTCGAAGCGGCCGAAGAACCGCTCGTTGCGAACGGTGGTCTTGTCGCCCTCGGCAGGCATCGAGCGGCGCTCACCGGAAAGGGTCAGGATGCCGTCGTGCAGGGAAAGGGTCACGTCCTCCTTTTTCATGCCGGGTAGTTCGGCGTGGACGAAGAGGTTGTCCTTGTCCTGATGCAGGTCGAGCGCGGGCGTCCAGCCAACGGTGCGGTTGGATTCGCGGCCGAAGAAGGGCAGGTCGAAGAAACGATCCACCTCGTGCTGGAATGCGCTCAGACGAGCGAGCGGACTCAGAGCGGAGGCGAGGGAGGGGGACTGGTAACGGATGATGCTCATAGGAATGGGTAAGGTTTGCGTAGCTCGAAAGTTGCGAGGCGTTTAAATATCGTCGCTTTCTTAAAGCTACCGATATGCCATTCCCAAACCAGTAGTCTATGGATTACATAAATATCTCAAAATAAGCAGAATGCTACAAAATATTCCGGCAGGTCATTCGTTGGTGTTGAGTAAATATGTCTCAGTAGCTCGAATTAAATCATGTCGCTAGTTGAGAAATATTGTCGCTATTGCGAATCGAGCAAAGGCTTATAAGTCGCGTTCATCACCGTGCCGTAGGTGGTCACGATCTTGTAGCCGAGGTAGACTAGAATGGCGAGCGTCACGAGCCGCGACAGCCACGCCCCGGCGGCTTCGAGGGCGTCGATGGCCGACTTCTGGTAATACTCCGCCCAGCGGCGCAAATCGGCGTCGAGCGTCCCGGTCGCCTCGCCTGTTCGCACGGAACGCTGGAACGCCGCCGGGAACACCGCCCGGCCCACCACGAGCGTACCAAGCGATTCGCCCGCCATCATCCCCGGCACGATCCGCGCCACCTCGGCCCGCACTCGCGCGCTCTGGCTTGCCCTGCCGGCGGCGCTCACGCTGTCCATGACGTTGACGCCGGCGGCGAGCTGCATCTCGTACGCCGCGCAAAAACGCGACAGCGCCAGGCTGCGTCGCAGCCGGCCGATCATCGGGATCATCGCTAGAACCGCGTCCACCGCGACGCTCGTTTGCGCGAGCCGGTTGAGCAGGATGCCGCCGCCGATCAGCACGAAAAGAAGCGCGTAGAAGATCCCCAGCGTCGCCATGCATTGCGAGACGAACCGTGCCGAGTTGAACCCGCCGCCCCCGCCGACCGATCCCTCGACGAACCCCGTGGCGAAATTGAGCATGACCACGCCGATGTGCTGTTGGATCACCGGCCACAACGCGCGCTTGACGATGGGCGCGCGC
>CALMVM010000100.1 GCA_937873255.1 uncultured Verrucomicrobiota bacterium
ACCCCCGTGCGGGTGTGGTGGAACTGGTAGACGCGCGGGTCTCAAACACCCGTTCTTTCGGGATTGTCGGTTCGATTCCGACCACCCGCACCACTGTCAAACTACGGAAATATCACCTGGTGCGAATCGAGTTCTTCAATGAGCGAAGCGCAAAGCGAAAAAAGATGGCGAAAAACTGCAAAGTATTGGAGCAAGCAAACCGTTGTAAAACGTTGACTCGCGCATAAAATGCAAAGAGCGCAAAACTTCGTAAATTTCCCATCCAAAATTAGTCATCAGTTGGTTGCCACCAGTTCGGACGCCTCCACGTGCTATCGGTGCGATTTGCGTACATACGATTCGAACTTCGCCGTTTGAGTCATGACCTCCTTCACCTCACCGGATTTGTTGAACACTCCCCCAGCCAAATCTAAGAGCATCTGCTTCTTTTCTCCCCAATAAGACTCTGCTCTCCTTGGAGCCATTTCGATCCATCTCGATTCTTCGTCGCTGCGCATTTTGGAACCGTCGCCAGGTAGATAAACCGCCAAGGGAATTTCGATCAAGATATCTACAGTTCGGGTCGCCAGATGAGGCAAATCCCGAGTTTTATCCGGATCGTACTCAAGAATGTTGCCCCCCAAGTAGTTGTCCGTCAGTCCCAACTCAAACGCTCTCTCAGGAGAGCGTACAAGCCAGCCGTGGAGCCGCGAGTACTTGGCTTCATCATATTTCACAAATTTCCATAAACGGTACTTGAATTCTCGAAAAGATTCATAGGCGGCGTACGGGGAAATTGGCCCGTCGAACTCCCTTTCAGACGCGTAGAAAATGCAATGAAACGCATCGTCGTCTTTCATCTTGCTGATGAAATCGAAAAGAGCGTCCATCGATATTCCGGGAATCGCCGCGAGATACGGCAGGGCATTTTTAATCACCCAGCATCGCTTGCATCGGACCTGCCGTTCAAGGACTTGTTCGGAGGTCCGAAGCGGCAACTGCCGATTCCCGGAAATAATGCTATCAGAACTCGGCTCGCCTGCTGATTGAAAAAATGACGCGAGGCGTTCCAGACGATGCGCAGGCGGCTTTTCTCCGCCAAGCCACCTGTAAAATGTTGAGGTGGATACCCGGCAGAGTTGGGGTTCTAAATCCTCGCGCATCGTTGGCGGCGGCGAAATCGCCGTCTATTCACCGCTCGATCACACCGAATTCGACTTTTAGAGGTCGAAGGAGGTCGTGGTTGAGCGGCCGCGTCTCGTAATATGTCGCTCTTCCGACCTCGAACAAAAACGAATCGGCCAAGGTGCACATTTCGCTGAATCGGTCGTCGGTTCGCGTGAAGTGCCGTGGCCTACCAATTCGACGCTTTCCAATAATCTGCATCGTTGTCTCATCGACAAACTCGTACTCTCCGTCTTGGTCGAGCAAACAGTCCAGTCGATACCGGCGCGTCCCCTCCGATCTCAATCCGTCAGAAAAAAGGTAAGACACAACATTTTCAACATATCCTGTTCGGAAAATTAGACCTCTCGACATGATGATGCAGTCGCATTGTTCCCCGCTCGGCAAATGCAACGGCTGCCGCAATCTCGCTGCCAAATGTGAATTCGAACCTGGAAGGAGTTCCTCAATAATTTGGATTCGTTCCAACAGTATCCGGCCCCCATCCTCCCGATTGATTGACGCACTGCGCACGAGCACAACGCGGCTTCGTTCGGGCAATATCTCGTCATTGAGAAATTTTCGGCGGACCACCCATTTCTGTATCAGTTCCCAAAGACGACCGCAAGCGGTATAGATTGTCTTCGCAAATTCATGCATGATCGTTGAGCGAAAAGGGCCAAACAATAACGCCAAGCATTCGGTCACACAACTCGACAGATTCTCCGCCCCCCTGCAGCGGAGGCCTTGGCATCCGGGCAGAGCGGCATGTCGGTCGGTTTTCAGCCATCAGACTGAACATCAGATAGAATTGTGCCAACGGCCGTTAGAGGTCCGTTTCTGCGTTCCTCTTCGTAACGGCCACCGCGTTGCGTCTTGCGTCAACCGATTGGCAATTACCACAAATTGTTGGGGTGTACACATACTTATTTGCTACCTATAGTGGCTGTAGCGAAACTCAAGCAGCGGTGCTTGTGCAGTACTGCCCGATGTACATACCAAGCCGGTTTTCTTGCCGACGCAAAATCCTCCTGCAATGCGAGAAGTGGAAATTAGGTCAAGAAAGTATCAGCTCTTCTACGGTTTCTTTCTACGGCCGAGCCGCTTTTTCAAGCAAAACGGTGAAAAGCTGCGCAAAACAGAATTAAGTGCAAGACCGTTTGAAAGAGCTATTTGCATCGAAAATGCAAAGCAGTGAAAAGCTGCGCAAAAGCCCTTTTTCCAATCCGTAGTCAGATGCTCTATCCAATTGAGCTACAGGTGCGTTCCACCTAGAAAAGCAGAAAAAACCCATAATTGACCTCGTTTGGTTCGTCAAATGGTATTCACGCACCCGTTCGCAAAAAAACGGGTGCGCGCACCGCCCGGACGCCGCATGTTCCCCGCCGTGGAAGCCACCATCCATCTGTCCGCCGCCCCCTCCACCGATATCTTCTGCCCGGTCGAACATCTCGACCCCGTCAACGCGCGCATCCTCGCCGTCAGCGAGGACAAAATCGCCGGATTCAGCCCTGACCCGTTCCGCGACATCGCCGAACGCAGCGGCGTCGATCTGCCGACCGTTCTCCAACGCATCCGCGCCATGCTCCGCGCCGGCACCGTCCGCCGCGTCCGCCAGACTCTCCTGGCCACCAACCTCGCTTCCGGCGCGCTCGTCGCCTGGAAGATCGCCCCGGACCGCCTCGACGCCGCCTTCGATTTCATGTTCCGGGAAGACCCTTTTAGCGGGCATGTCGTCTTGCGTTCGACCGACGCCGCCACCGCCGGGTCCGACTACAAACTCTGGACCACCCTCAAGGCCCCACGCGGATTTTCCCTCCACGACCACGCCGAACTCCTCCGCCGCCACGTGGGCGCGGACCACTTCCGGCTCATGCCCGCCAAGGGAATCTTCGTCCTCGGCGTCGGTCACGTCCGGCGCAAGACCATCGAACCCGGCGAACGCGCCGACGCGCTCGCACACATGACCAAGGTCGAAACCGCCGATCTGACCGAGCACGAATGGCGCATCCTCCTCGCGCTCAAGCGCGAACTCGCTCCCGAGGAAATCAACGAGGAATCCCCCTGGCACGCCCGCGCCCGCGAAGCCGGCGTGGGTTTCGACGAATTTTGCGCCGTCGCCCGCGACCTCAACGCGCGCAAGCTCATCGGCCGTTTCTCGACCTTCCTCGAACACGTCAAGCCCAGCGACACCGGCGTGCGCGTGACCCGTTTCAACGCCCTGTTTCATTGGGCCGTGCCCGCCGGACGCGAGGTCGAGGCGGGCGGCGAGGTCGGCCGGCACGTGATCCTGACCCATTGTTATTGGCGCGAGGCGGGGGCGGAGTTCGGCAACGTCAACATCATGGCCGTCGCCCACGGCACGGAAAAAGACCGCCTCCTCGCTCACAAGGCCGCCATCGACGAGCACCTGCGCGGCTGCGGAATCCCGGTCAGTTACACGAACGTCTTCTGGGGTGGCCGCAGCGAAATCAAGCCTTCGGAAATTTCGCCCTTCGTCTACCGTGAATGGCAGGCGAAGATGGCCGCCCGGGGCGTGGTCTGACCGATCATTAGGACCGCGCGGGCGCGCCTGGCGTCTATTTTGCCAGCCCCGTGATGTCGAGGTACGTGCGCGAGCGGGTATGACCGTCGCCGGGGTCGAATCCTTCGATCCGCATTTCCTTGAGATACGTCTTGCCGGAAATTTTCTGCACGCTGACCACCTTGAAGCGTTTGAGCAGCTTGCCCTTCCAGTCGAAGCCCTCCACCTGCGTCAGGCCGCCGCTTTCCTTGTCCACCCAGACCACGACGCTGCTGTACTGCGTGCGGTGGTTCGGCGCGGTCAGCCGCAGCCTCCAGGCGGGACGCGTCGTGATGCGCTCCTCGCCCTCGATGACCGCGTTCGTCCAATACAGGAACCGCAGCGCGAGGTCCTCGTACGACAGGTCGGAGCCGAGGATGTGCTTGTCGAAGGTCGCCGGCGTCAGTTTGCCCGAACCCTCCGGGCCGGTTTCCACCAGTTCGGAGCCGTCCTCGTTGTAACGCACCTGCACGGAGGTGGGTGGCGGCCCCTTGAATTCATAGCGCACCTGCGGCCCATCGGACACCAGGCGGAACGGGAAAATCAGGTCCGTGATGTCGTCCCGGAGCTGACCGCTGAGAGCGTCGTGCCGGGTGCCCTGCCCCTCGCGCACCGCGCGCAGGATGTCGGCGGCGGTGAGCGCGTTGGCAGAGGCCGGCGGTTTCTGCTCGGCGCGGGCGACGTTGGGCGAGGGAGGCGCGGCGAGGATCAGCGCGGCAAGGAGGCCCGTTCGTGGGAAGGAAAACAGCGGCATATCGGGTGGCAATGTGCGCCCGGCCGACCGGTTTTGCAAAATGCGTCGGACGAATGCGCTTTCCTTCGGTCGGGGGCGTCCGGCATCTTTGTCCTTTCCCGTCGTGGACGAAACGTTATTCCGCCTCATCAACCAGCAATGGACCAGCCCGACGCTGGACCAGATCATGGCCGCCGCGTCGTCGTTCGACGTGTGGTGGCCGTTCATCACACTGGCGGCGGCGTGGGCCGGGTGGCGCGGCGGGGCGCGGGCGCGGTGGTTTTTGCTGACGCTCGGCGTGCTGCTGGTG
>CALMVM010000101.1 GCA_937873255.1 uncultured Verrucomicrobiota bacterium
CCAACGAGTCTATCCTCACACCCGCCAACGTCAAGACCGGCACCTTCGGCAAGCTGTTTGACCCCGCCATCGACGGCGCGGCGTATGCCCAGCCGCTGTACCTGTCCAATCTCAGCGTCGGCGGCACCCGGCGCAACGTGGCGTACGTCGCCACCATGCACGATTCGGTCTACGCGTTTGATGCCGACACCGGCGCGCAGATTTGGAAGGCGTCGTTCATCTCGGCGGACAGCAGCGCTACCCCACTCATCACCACCGTGCCCAGCACGGATTTACCCGGCTCCGGCGCGTCGGACGTGGACGGCACGGAGGTCGGCATCGAAAGTACGCCGGTCATCGACGAAAAGACGGGTACGATCTACGTCCTCGGCAAGACCAAGGAAACGGGGCGCGGCGACGGGCACCTGCATTACGTCCAGCGGCTGCATGCGCTCGACGTGGCGACGGGCGCGGAGAAGTTCAACGGCCCGCAGGTCATCGCCGACACTACCTGCGACAATCCCAATCCGGCCAGCGGCACGACTTCCACCTACGATTTTAACCTTGCCGCCAATCCGCAGACGCCTTCCGCCACCAGCGGCAACACCGGGGCCGACAGCTACACCAGCGGCAAGGTCTATCTCAACGCGTTGCGCAATCTCCAACGTTGTTCCCTGACGCTTTCCAACGGCGTGGTTTACGCCGGTTGGGCCTCGCACGGTGATTCCCGGCCTTACCACGGCTGGCTGGTGGGCTTCGACGCGGCGACGCTCCTGCCCATTCCGCGCCTCGTGTTTTGCGACACGCCCGACGGCGGGCAGGGCGGCATCTGGCAGGCCGGGGCGGGGCCGACCGTGGACAACGACGGCACCGTTTTCATCTCCACCGCCAATGCCGGGGCCGCCTACTGCGCCAACCAGACACCGGGCAACGTGGGCGAGTCGTTTCTCAAGTTCAACCCCACCAAGGGACTGAAGGTCGACGTGAGCGCCGACTTCGCCACGACCGGCTTCGACTTCTGGGCACCCGGTGATGCCCCGGGCCTCGGCAACGGGGACAGCGGCGTCGGCTCCGGTGGGTTGATGCTCGTCGATGTACCGGGGACTACGATCAAGCACCTTTGCTTCGGCGGCGGCAAGAACGGCAAGCTCTACATGGTCAACCGGGACAATCCGGGCAAGTTCGTCAGCGGCGGCGGTGACCGCGACGTGCAGACTTTTACGGTCAACAATTTCTACTTCGGTGAACCTGTCTTCTTCAACAACTGTCTGTTTTTCGATGCCGCCACCATCCAGGGTTGGACCTTCAACGCGAGCGACAGCACGTTCACGGCGTCCGGCAGTACCAGCTATAATTTCAGCGGACGTGGGGATGGGTTGGTGATCTCGGCCAACGGCACGACCAACGGGATCATCTGGAGTTTCAGCCAGGGGGTCGTCAAAGCCGTGCGGCCCGAGAGTATCGCCGGGCCGAACGCGCAGTCGAACGTTGCGGAGTTTTTCCAGATTCCGTTGGGAGATCGCTCCACGGTCAAGTTTACTCATCCCATCGTCATCAACGGCAAGGTGTACGCCGCCAACAAGACGGCGTTCCTCGGCTACGGTTTGCTCAACCAGACGAAGCCGACCGTCACCATCGCGGCCACTCAACCGACCACCACCCCCGGCCAGTCGCCTGGCCAACTGACTTTCACGCTCGCCGGTTCCACGGTGGGCAACCTGCTGGTGACCTACGCCGTCTCCGGCACCGCCCAGAGCGGCACGGACTACGCCGCGCTTCCCGGCACGGTGACCATCCCCAACGGCAGTGCCTCGGCCAGCGTCGCCGTGACCGCCCAATCCGGCGCGCGCAACAACGCCGTCGTCACCCTTCAGGTTTCCGCCAATTCCAATTACACCGTCGGAACCACGACACAGGCGAGCGTGACCATTTCCAACGCCGCCGCCGGTTCATACGCCGCCTTCCAGCAGCAATACTTCGGCAGCCAGTCCAACTCGCCCGACGCCGCGCCCACGGCGGATTTCGATCACGACGGCTTGTCCAACCTGCTCGAATACGCCCTGGCGACCAACCCGGCCACCCCACAAACCACGCCCGCCTACGGTGTCACCGTCCCGGCGGCCAACCAACTGCGGCTGAGTTTCCGCCGCAACCTGCAATCAGGGAGCAATCTTACCCTGCGGGTGGAGGCCTCGGACACGCTCGTCGGCGGCAACTGGACCGCCCTGGCGACCAAAGTCGGCACCGCCGCCTGGACGACGGCCACGGGTGTTGCCGTCACGGACGACAACAGCACCGGCGCGGTGACCGTCACCGATGCGCCGGCGACCGGTAACCGGCCTCGGCGCTTCCTGCGCCTCGCGGCGGATTTGACAGGAAACTAGCGGTTCGTCCCGCTAGCTTATGTCCGTCTTGAGTTGTGCGTCGATCCTCTGCTCGTTCCCAGGTTGCCTCTGGGAACGAGGGAGGATTCAGGCCGCGCTCGGCATATTGGGATAGCTGCCCAGCACTTTGAGAAAGCTGCATTTATCTGCCAATGCACGCATGGCCCCGACGAGAGCTTCGTCTTGCCGGTGCCCTTCGACATCGACGAAAAACACGTACTCCCACGGTCGCCGTTTCGACGGGCGGCTCTCGATCTTGCTCATGCTGATCCCTGCCCCCTGAAGCGGCTCCAACGCGGCGAAGAGTGCCCCGGCGCGGTCCGGCACGCCGAACATCAGCGACGTGCGGTCGTGCCCGGTCGGCGGGCAATCGCGCTGCCCGATCACCAGAAACCGCGTGGTGTTGTTTGCCAGGTCCTGAATCCCGGCGTCCAGGATCGTCAGCCCGTGCCGTTCGGCGACCATCCGCCCGGCGAGCGCCCCGGCGTCATCGGCACCGGCGGCCATTTCCCCCGCGCGGGACGTGCTAGCGACCTCGATCAGATCGACGCCCGGCAAATTGATCCGCAGCCATTGGCGGCACTGGCCGAACACCTGGGGGTGGCTGAACACCCGCCGCACCGCCTCGCGCGGCACGCGGGCCATCAGGTGGTGTTCGATCTTGAGCGCCACTTGCGCGCAGATGCGCAGATCGCTCTCGATGAATTCGTCGAGCGTGTGGTTGACCGCCCCTTCCGTGGAGTTCTCGATAGGCACCACGCCGTAGTCCGCCCGGCCCCGCGCCACGGCGTCGAACACGTCGCTGATGCTCCCTTGCGAGAGGTAACGCACGCTCGCGCCGAACTTGCCCCGCGCGGCCTGGTGGGTCCAGGTCGCTTCCGGTCCGAAAAACGCGATGGCGAGGTCTTTTTCCAGGGCGAGCGAGGCCGACATGATCTCGCGGTAGATCGCCCGCAGGCTTTCCGGCGGGAGCCTGCCGCCCTGGGCCGCGCTCTTGGCGACGAGCACGTTCAGAACGTGTTCCTCGCGCTCGGGCGCGTAGATTTCCTGACCCGTCGCGCGCTTGACCTCGCCGACGCCGTGCACGAGATCGGCCCGCTCGTTCAGGAGGCGGATCAG
>CALMVM010000102.1:0-3648 GCA_937873255.1 uncultured Verrucomicrobiota bacterium
GCCCGCGCGGCCCGCGCCGCTTCAAATTTCTCCTTCTGCTCCGCGTTCTCGAAGTGGACCACCCGGCCGTTGGGTAGGGTCACGGCAAGCGGATCGTCCTGCGCCGCGCATCGGCCGGAGAACCAGAGGTAAAACGTGAGCGGCAGCAGGAAGGCAAGGGCGCGCATGGGTCTGACCGTGGAAAAGAGACGGCGTCCACGTTGCTAGCACGCCCGGCCGGCGGAGAGCAATCCTGAAATCGACCCGCAGCCGTCCGGTCCTTCACCAAGGACCGGCAGCCGTTGCGCCCCAAAAGAAAGTGCTCACGAGAGGACTCGAACCTCCACGGGTTACCCCATACGGTCCTGAGCCGTACGCGTCTGCCAATTCCGCCACGAGAGCAAAGAGGACCGCAAATCTAGTGCGATCCCACCGCTTGTAAAGGCCGAAAAACGTCCGAATGCCAGCGCGGTTCAATGACACTATACGTGACACTGAGCATTGAATGACTATCTTCGAACAATTTATTTTGACACTGATAATTAAAGTGCAAGTATTGGCGTCATGTCTTATGACCTTATCTCGATCAAGGAATTGGCGGACGGGGTGAACCAGTGGTGTTTCGACCACGGGGTCATCCCGGCCAACGGCCAGGCCGGCGAGAAGATCACCGAACGCAACATCCGTTTTTACCGCACGCGCGGGCTGCTCGACGCGCCGGGCTCGGAGACGGGCGAACACAAGCGCGGGTTTTCGGCCAAGCACATCGCCCAACTGCGCGCCATCCGGCTGCTCCAGGCGCGTTCGGTGCCGTTGGAGGGCATCCGGGCCGCGTTGGAAAACCGTTCGCTTACCGAGTTGCAGGGACTCGAAAACGCCGAGTTGCGCCGGCTCAACGACGCGGGCGTGGCGCTGGCGGTCGGCTCCGCGCACGAGACGTGGCAGATCACGGCGGTCGGCGGCGAATTCCTCGTCGTCTCGCGCCGGGGCCGCTCGATCAGCGACGACCAGCGCCGCCAGATCGCCGCCGTGCTGGGCATCCGCGCCGAGGGTTGAACCCCAGCGCGCCCGATCCCGGAAATGGGGAAATTAACTCTCGCGGCACGGGACGGGCTCTGGTATCGCCCGTCCGGACCAGGGGGAAGACATGCCATGAACGACGATTCCGCGCGGCAGGAGCCCCTGCGCCTGCATTATTTGGACGGGCTCCGGGGATTCGCCGCGCTCTGGGTGGTCGTGCATCATGCGTTTCTGGAGGTGGCCGCCGTCGGGGGGTGGCTGCCGTTGTCCTGGCAGCGGTGGACGCGCTGGGCCTGGGACGGCCAGATTGGCGTGCAGGTGTTCATCGTGCTCAGCGGTTATTGCCTGATGATGCCCGTCGCCCGCGCGGGGGGTCTGAAGGGGAGCGTCGGCGACTTCATCCGGCGGCGTGCCCGGCGCATCCTGCCACCGTATTACGCTGCCCTGGCGTTGACGCTGGCGGCGACCGCCTTCGTGCCGGGCATGGGGGTCGCGCAGGGGCTGCGCTGGGATGTCACGCTGCCCGCGTTCACACCGGGCGCGTTGCTCTCGCATCTGTTGCTGATCCAGGATTTGCACCCGGACTGGATTTTAAAGATCGGGCACACGATGTGGACCATCGCCCAGGAATGGCAGCTTTACTTCGTGTTCGCCCTGGTGCTGCTGCCATTGTGGAAGCGCGCGGGGATGATCGTCACCGTGGCGGCGGCCTTCGCGGTCAGCGTGCTGTTACGCTACTTCCCGGGACACTCCTTCGGGTACGCGTGCCCCGAGTTTCTGTTCCTATTCGCGGTGGGAATGCTGGCGGCGACGGTGAATTTTGCCCCTCCCTGGCACCGGTTCGCCGTCTGGCGCGAGCGGATGCCGTGGGGCTGGCTGACGGCCGGACTCTGGGCGCTCTACCTGTGCTGGATGCCGAGGCAGTTCGACGTGATGATGTTCGCCTCGACGCGGTATTGCGCGTTGGCCGGGGTGGCGATGCTCTGCACACTGGTCTACTGTACGCGCGCGGCGCAGGCCCATCGGCGGAACAATCTCCTGCTGCGATTGTGCGAACTGCCCGCCGCCGTGGTCCTGGGCACTTTTTCGTACAGCCTGTATCTGATCCACGCGCCGATCCTGGCGATGATTACGCTGGTCCTGCGCGCCAGGCAGGTGGCGGGGCCGGCGGCGGTGACGATTCAGATTTTCGTCGCCGTGCCGCTGGCGGCGGCGGTGTCGTACGGGTTCCACCTCGTGGCGGAACGCCCCTTCCTCCTCGGCCGCCCGGCGACGCTGCCGCCCGCGTAAAAAGCCTCGATCCTCGACCCCGCGCCGTAGGGAGCGGAGCGTTACTTGTACCCTTCCTCGCCCGGCGCGTGGAGGCTGCCGCCCTTTTTGGAGATCGGCTCGGGAGCCTGTTCGATGGGGACGTTCGGACACGTGTCCTTCCAGGTCTGTCCGTCGGGACGCGCCCAGCGCACGGCGTTTTTGAGGACGGTTTTCACGTTGCGGTCGTGGTAGATCGGATACGTCTCGTGCCCGGGGCGAAAATAAAAAATCCTCCCCTGCCCGCGCTTCCACGTGCAGCCGCTACGGAACACCTCGCCGCCCTCGAACCAACTGATGAACACCTGTTCGTCGGGTGTCGGGATGCCGAAGGGCTCGCCGTACATCTCCGTGTTCGGCAATTCGAAATACCGGTCGATCCCTGCCGCGATGGGATGGCCCGGGTTGCACACCCAGAGCCGTTCCTTCTCGCCCGCCTCGCGCCACGTCAGCGAGCAACTCGTGCCCATCAGCCGCTTGAAAATCTTCGAGTAATGCCCCGAGTGCAGCACGATGAGGCCCATGCCTTCCCAGACGCGTCGCTGCACGCGTTCGACGATCTTGTCGTCCACCTGTCCGTGCGCCGCGTGGCCCCACCACGTCAGCACGTCGGTGGCGTCGAGGATTTCGTCACTCAAGCCGTGTTCGGGGTCCTGGAGTGTGGCGCAACACGCCGTGATCCCCTCGGCCTCGGTCAACCCGTCGGCGATGCAGCGGTGCATGCCCTGCGGGTAAAGGTCGCGCACGACCTGGTGTTTTTGTTCGTGAACGTTTTCACCCCAGACGGTGACGCGGATCGGCGAAGTGGCGGCGGGACTCATTGGAAAGGCAGAAGGAAGAAGACAGAAGGTAGAAGGAGAAACAGAAAGCAGAAAGCATGGAACGCAAAGGAGTTTTCCTCATCCGTCTCCCCGGCATCCTTCCTGCAATCTCTCTCCCCTTCCGAACTTTGCCCTCTGCTTCTGCATTCTCTTTCTATCTTCTGCCTTCTTCCTTCTGTCTTCTCATTGCGCCGGCTTCGCGCTGTTCTCCGAGGGCGGGGCTTTGGAACCGAGCGCCTTGTAGACGGCGGTCGAGAATTTGCCCGGGTCCGCGAATTCCGAATTCGTGAAGACGACCACCGCGTTCCGCCCGCCGGGGTAGAGCACCATGCGGCAGGACGCCTTTTCTTGCAGGCCGTTGTGCGACACCTTCAACCCCGCGCCGCTGCCCTCCACCTCGAATCCGAGTCCCCAGTTCGTCACCCGGCCGTGATCGTCGTGTTGCGCCTGCCACATGGCCTCGTACGACGCCGGTTCGAGCACGCGGCGCTCCAGGAGTCCCTTCGCCCAACGCGCCAGG
>CALMVM010000102.1:3658-4307 GCA_937873255.1 uncultured Verrucomicrobiota bacterium
ATGAACCCGCCGCCGGCCAGCTTCCAGCTCACGTCCGTGTCGGTGGACGGCACCACGTCGTTGCCCTTGAGCACGTAGCCGGTAGCACGGTCAGGAATGTTTTCCCACTGGTAATCCGGCTGCACGCTGGTCATCCCGAGCGGCTGGAGGATGCGGTCGCGGACCTGCTTGGGATACAGTTCCTTGCCGGCGCGCTGCACGACTGCCCCGAGCAGCATGTACCCGTAGGTCGAATACGAAAACCGGTCGCCCGGCGTGAACAGCAGCGGCGATTCCTTGAAGCGGTCAAGCGCCGTGACGAGATTGACGAACGGGTGCGCCGCCTTGTACTCGGAGTGGGTGACGATGATCTTGCCGTTGCTGTAGTGCGGAATCCCGCTCTGGTGGCAGAGGAGCTGCCGGGAGGTGAGCTTGACGCCCTTGTCGGGGAATTCCGGCACGTAGTCGCGCACGTCGGCGTCGAGGTCGAGCGCCTTGCGCTGGGCCAGTTGCATCGCGGCGACGGCGGTCAGCGTCTTGGAAATGGACGCCCAGCGGAACATCGTGTGGACCGTGACGGGCTCCTTCCGCTCGGCGTTGGCGAATCCGTAGCCGTGCAGGTACACGACCTCGTTGTCCTGGACGACGCCCACCGCGACCCCCACGACCC
>CALMVM010000103.1 GCA_937873255.1 uncultured Verrucomicrobiota bacterium
GCCGTGCGTCTGGAATCGCTCATCAACAGCCTGAGAACCACCGAACCTCCTGCGGGCAATGGCGGCAATTTGCTTGCGCCCATGGGGCGTGCCGCGAATGCCGGGTCCGCCGCCGCGATGCTTTTTCTCGGTGAACATTTCCTGAAAACGGACCCGGCGACCGCCGTCGGCTGGTATCGCAAGGCTGCCGACCTGGGGCAGCCCGAGGCGATGGTCGTGCTCGGTGATCTTTATTTCCGGGGCAGCGGTGTGCGACAGGATGTTCCCCAGGCCGTCCGGTGGTATCAGCTCGCAAGCGACAAGGGGAGTGCAAAGGCGAAGGTTTCTCTCGCGGAGTGTTACGAAACGGGGCAAGGCGGTCTTCCTCGCGATCTCAACCGGATCTTCGCTCTGTTGAAGGAGGCAGATGGCATCGAGCCCGGCAACCCCGCCACCGCCGAAAAACTCGCCCTCGCCTACGAACACGGCTGGGGCACCTCGACCGATCCGAAACTTGCCTTCGAGTGGATGAAAAAGGCGGCCGACGGCGGACTCGCCAACGCGCTCGGAAATCTCGGCAGTTATTATATGCGCGGAATCGGAACCCGGTCCGACCCGAAGGCGGCGGTGGTCCTGTTCAAACAGGGGGCGGAAAAAAATAACGCGACCTGCCAGTTTTTCTACGCGCAGTGTCTGGAACAAGGAATCGGCGGGACCGCCGTCAACCACAACGCCGCCTCGGAGATGTACCGGGCATCGGCCAGCCAGGGTTTCACGCCGGCCAAACAATGGTGCGCGCAGCACAAAGTCAGCTTCGCTTCGGAGCGATAAAACGGCTGGCGCTCGCGCCGCAGCCGACCGTCTATCTTCCGGCTTGTCAAGCGTTTGGGTAAACGATAGCCTCCTCACCCATGAACTCCACGACTCTCAGATTCACGGCTTTGTCGGTCTCGACGGCGCTTTTGTTCGGCGGATGCAATGGGATGACCCCCGGTGAGAGCGGCGCGGCGGTCGGCACGAGCGCGGGCATCCTCGCCGGCGTCATCGGTTCGGCGGCCGGCCTGCATTCCGGCGAGGCGGCGGCGCTCGGGGTAGGCGTCGGTGCGCTGACGGGCATCATCACCTACGCCATCGCCAAGCATCAGGCCGACGAACGGCAGCGGCAGGTCGCCGAGGCAAACGCCCGGCGCGCGTACGCGGCGCACCAGGCCGAGTTGCGCCGCAAGAAGGTGCGCTACATCGCCGTCAAGACCAGCCGCAACAAGGACAGCAGCGGATCGACGAGCTGCATGGTGTGGGACACCCAGAACGAACAACTCGTGGGCAACACCGTCTACGACACCAAGAACCCGCCGCCGAAAGGCTCCACCGCCAAGTTCGACAACTACTCGGCGGAATACGTGAGTTCCTAGCCCGTCGGTCAGTTTGTTTCAATCACCGCCCGGGGAATCGGGCGGTGAAGACCCGGGTGTCATAGCGGATCTCGACGGTCCCGTTCTCCTGATGTCGTTCGACGATTTCGCGCAGGGCCGCGAGCATCGGAGCGTGGTCGGGATGTCCGGCCTCCGGCACGTAAGATGACGACAGGAGCCGGCCCTCAACGCCCTCGTAGTCGAATGCCTGCACGCTTTCGACGGTGGTTAGTTCGACCCCGTCGCCGCCGACGAAATCGCGCACCTGCACCAGATCGAGATCCTTGTGCCGGACCGCGAGATAGTCCGTGCCGAACCGTTGCAAGAGCGCCTCGTAATCGCGCAGAAACGGGGTCGAATCCAACTGGCGGTCGTTCCAGATCAGCGCCACCCACCCGCCCGGCTTCAGGACCCGGATAAACTCGGCGCGCGTCCGGGTTCGGTCGAACCAGTGAAACGCCTGCGCGGCCGTGATCCCGTCCACGCTGGCGTCGGCGAGCGAAGTGGCTTCCGCCGTGCCCCGGACGCTTTGAAAACGAGGGTAAGTCGCAAGCAGGCTCTCCGCCGCGCCGCGCATCTCGTCGTTGGGTTCCACGCCATGGACCGTGTTGCCGTTTTTCAGCAGGATCTCGCTGAAAATGCCCGTGCCCGAGCCGATGTCCGCCACGATGTTCTCCGGCGTCAGGGCGCATTTCTTTCGCAACACATCCAGCACATCCGCCGGATAGCCCGGACGGAAGCGGATGTATTTTTCCACCCGGTTCGAGAAACGTCGCGTCGGATCGGAACTCACGTTCAGAAGGAGAAAGGGTTGCCCATCGCCTCGAACGCCTGCCGGTCGGCGGCGAGGTACTTGCCGGCAATCGTTTCGAGTCCCTTGCGGGCGCGGAAATCGGCGAGGAAGGCGTTGACCTGCCGCAGCAATTCGGCGTTGCCCTTGCGGACACCGATCCCCCAGTTTTCCTTGCGCAGTGGTTCGAGCACGGCGCGCGTCGTTTTGGGATTCTGGCGCTGGTATTGGAACACGGAGAACTGGTCGTAGATGAAAGCGTCGGCCTTGCCCTGCACCACTTCCAACACGCACGCGCCGGGCTCCGTGATCTGCAAAAGCTCGGCGTTGGGAAGATGTTCCTGCGCGTAGAAATAGCCGGTCGTGTTGTTTTTGACGACCACCTTGCGGCCGGGCCGGTTGAGGTCGTCGGCGCGCCGCACGTCCGACCCGGCGTTGACCAGCAGGCAGATGCCGACGTGCAGGTAGGCGTCGGAGAAATCGATGGATTCCGCACGCTGGGCGGTGATCGTCATCGACGAGAGGATGAGGTCGATCTTGCCGGTTTGCAGCGCCGGGATTAGCCCCTCGAACGACGTGTTGCGAATGACCATCTCCCGACCGAGCGCGTCGCCGAGCGCGTGGGCGAGTTCCACGTCGATCCCGGTGGGCTGGTTGTGTTCGTCGGTCATGTCGAACGGCGGGGACGAAAGCTCCATGCCGACGATGAGTTGGTGCGGGTTTTTGCCGCTGCACCCGGCCAGTACGAGGACGATCAGCATGCACGCCAGCCATCGCGTTGACGACATCCGACGGCGGACCAAATTGATGGCGGCGAACACCTTCATGCGCGGAGCCTAGCATCGACCGTCGCAGGCTTGAAATTTCTTTTCCAATTCACGCCGGGTCACCGCTGGACGCTCTTCGGGGACGGTGTTATAGGCAGCGCCTGATTTATGGAAAACGAAAGCAAGCACGCGTTGATGCCGGTGAACGCCGTCAGCCAGTCGGGCTCCGCGGTCATCGATCCTTCCGCCAGTCCGTTCAAGGTGGTGGTTGATCCGGTGATGCGCGCCGCCATCAAGAAAGCCCTCTTCGATCTCATCGACCACCACGACGATTCGCTGGCGGGCTACGTCATCGACGGCAAACTGGCGTTGGAATCGTACAAGGAATATGTCGAGCTTTTCGCCCGCGCCCTGCGTGAGACGATGGAGAGTCCCGAGGGAGTGCTGTATCTGCTGCGGTCGGCGGGACTGGATGGTGTCGCGCCGGAAAACGTCAACCTGCGCCCCGAGTGGCGTTGGAAATGATCGGTCAGGGTGTCCGCACGACCGCCAGTACCACCGCCGCCACCACCGCGATCACGCCGCCGAGCAGCGAACGCGCGCTGGGACGTTCGTTCTCCAGAAAATAAGCGAACGGCACGACGATGAGCGGCGTCAGCGCGACCATCGGCAGCACAACCGCGCTCGGTGTGGATGCCAACGCGCGTTGGAGAAAAGTCATGCCGAACGTTGCGCCCACGAGGGCATTCGCCAACGCCCAGGGCCACGCGATGCGCCAGTTTGCAGGGCGTTCCGCCTGCCGCCAGCGGAGCACAATCCGCGAGAGCGCATAGGCGACGCTGATGACGAACAACCCGCCGAGCAGACGTTGGAAAGCGGCGATTGACCCATCGATGGGCCGGCCGGCCGCGTGCGCGACCGCGAACCCCTTGCGACTGATCACCGCTCCGCCTGCCTGGCCGAGCGCTGCGAGCACGCCGTACACCAGTCCAACCGTCCGCCGCATCGGGTCCGGCCCCAGGGAGGTCGGATTGCCGTTCGCGAGCGCCTTTTTGCCCGGGGCGACCGCCAGCGCGCCGCCCGCCAGGATCGCCGCGCCGCAAAGGAGCGCCGCCGTGCCCGGCCACGTGCCGAGCCAGAGCCATTCGAGGACCGCCGCGAAGGGCGACGAGAGGCATTGCATGAACAGCGAGGTGATCCGCGAACCCAATCGCGGGTATGCCGCGAACAAAGCCAGGTCTCCTAGCCCTACTCCCACCATCCCACTGACCACAAAAATCCCCAACGCCGGCCCGCGCAACGCGTCGCCTTGCGCGACGGCATATGCACCAAGTAGGACCGCCGCGATCCAAATTCGCGCGAAATTGGCGGGAAACACCCCGACAAGCCGCGTCGTGCGATGCGCGAACACCGCCGAGAGCGCGAAGAAAATGGCGGCGACAAACGCATAACC
>CALMVM010000104.1 GCA_937873255.1 uncultured Verrucomicrobiota bacterium
CAACGAGGTCGGCTACGGCGGCTCGATCCGGTTCCTCAAGAACATCTCCGGCCTGTGGCTCTTGCAGGAAGCGCGGCGCGACTACGCGCGGCTCGGTCAATCGCTCGAATACGCGGCCATCGTCGAACAGGCCGAGGCGGCGGGCGACGCGAAATCGTTCGTCCACCCGGCGGCGGCGCGATTTGCCCGGCCCGGCGGCATGCTCGAAAAAATGGCGTCGTACTGCCGCGAGACCGGTCAGCCGGTCCCGGAAACTCCCGGCGAGCATTTCCGCTGCATCTTCGAGAGCCTCGCGCTCTTGTACCGCCAGACGCTCGCCGAAGCCGAAAAACTGACCGGCCGCACCGTCCGGACGCTGCACATCGTCGGCGGCGGCAGTCAGAACGCGCTGCTCAACCGCTTCACCGCTGACGCCGCCGGCCGCACGGTCGTCATCGGCCCGACCGAAGCCACGGCCATCGGCAACCTGCTCGTGCAGGCCATCGCCGACGGCCGGATCGGCTCGCTGGGAGAGTTGCGCGCGACCGTCGCGCGGTCATTCCCGCCGACGACGATCCAGCCGCAAAACCCGGATCGCTGGCACGCGGCGGCGGAACGTTTCGCGCGTCTGGACATGCTTAACTAAAAACCAATTCTTGTCCTTTTCCCCGACCCTTGCGATTTTTTTGGTTTTAAACCCCATCCGAAACCGGGAAAACCGCCATGTCCCAACCCTCCGATTTTCACCACGTCAAATACCTCTGGGACGATGCCGACACCGACGCGCTCGACCCGGTCGGCCGGCTGATCTACCGCTCGAATCTGCTCGGTTCCGACGGACGCATCACCAACACGGGCGGCGGCAACACGTCGGCCAAGATCCAGGAGAAAGACCCGTTCACCGCGCAGGCCGTCGATGTACTGTGGGTGAAGGGTTCCGGCGGCGACCTGCGCACGTCCAAGAAGGAAAACTTCGCGTCGCTCTACCTCGACAGCGTGCTCAGCCTGGAAGCGCTCTATCTCCAGACGCCCGCCGGTGAGCGCGGTCCCAAGAGCGCCATTGAGGATCACATGGTGGCGATGTATCCGCACTGCACGTTCAACCTCAATCCGCGCGCCAGCTCCATCGACACGCCGCTGCACGCGGTCAGCCCCGCGCGGCACGGCGATCACACGCACCCGACTGCCGTCATCGCCATCGCCGCCTCGGAAAACGCCGAGCGGCTGACGAAGGAAACCTCCGGCGACGAGGTGGTCTACACGGCGTGGCAACGGCCGGGTTTCGATCTCGGGTTGGTCCTGCGCGACGTGTGCCAGCAGCATCCGCAGGCGAAAGGCGTCATCCTCGGTCAGCACGGCCTCATCAACTGGGCCGACGACGACAAGGAGTGCTACGAACTGAGCTTGCGCCTGATCGAGAAGGCGGCGGCGTACATCGCCAGGCACGACAAGCGCCGTCACACTTTCGGCGGCGAGGCGCACAAGGAATACGGCGGGGCCGAACGCGAGGCGACGCTCGCGCGCTTGCTCCCGTGGCTGCGCGGCCAACTCGCCCGCGCCACCGGCAAACGCCAGATCGCCACTTGCGAGCACGACGGTTCGCTGTTGCGCTTCGTCAACAGCCACGACGCCCCGCGCCTGGCCGAACTGGGCACCAGTTGCCCCGACCACTTCCTGCGCACGAAGATCAAGCCGCTCTTCGTCGAGTGGGACCCGCACACGGGCAACGACGACGGCCTGCGCGCGCGCCTGACCGCCGCGCTGGAACGCTACCGCGCCGACTACGCCGAATACTACGAGAAGCACAAGCACGCCGATTCGCCCAAACTGCGCGACCCGAACCCGACCGTGATCCTCATTCCCGGCCTCGGCATGATCGCGTGGGGCAAGGACAAATCGGAGTCGCGCGTGACGGCGGAGTTTTACAAGTGCGCCGTGGAGGTCATGCGCGGGGCCGAGGCCGTCGATAAATATACCGCGCTGCCCACGCAGGAGGTTTTCGACATCGAGTACTGGCTGCTCGAAGAAGCCAAGCTCCAGCGCATGCCGGCCGAAAAGGAAATGGCGCGCAAGGTGGTCGTGGTGATCGGCGCGGGCTCGGGCATCGGACGCGAATTGGCCGGGCGCGTGTTGAAGGAAGGCGCGCACGTCGTCTGCGTCGATCTCGACCAGAAATCCGCCGACACGACCGCCTCCGAACTCGGCCGGCGCGTCGGCCCCGGCATCGGTGTCGCGGGCAGCGGCGTGTCGGGTTGCGGTTACGCGGTCGGCTACGGCGCGAGCATCACGGGGCGCGCGGCAGTGCGCCGGATGATCGACTACGCGGTGCTCTGCTACGGCGGCATTGACGCCATCGGCGTGACGGCCGGCATCTTCGTGCCGCCGGACACCACCGGGCACATCCCCGACGACAAATGGGCGCTGACGTTCGCCGTCAACGTCACCGGCTCTTATGTCGTAGGCGACGAGGCGGGCAAGACCCTCCGCGACCAGGGCATCCCCGCCAGTCTGGTGCTGACCACCAGCGCCAACGCCGTCGTTTCCAAAAAGGGCAGCGTCGCCTACGACACGAGCAAGGCAGCGGCGAATCATCTCGTGCGCGAACTCGCCGTCGAACTCGCCCCGAACGTGCGCGTCAACGGCGTCGCGCCCGCGACGGTCGTGCAGGGCAGCGCGATGTTCCCGCGCGACCGCGTGATCTCGTCGCTGGCGAAATATTCCATCGCCTACACCGAGGACGAGGACGACGACAGCCTGCGCAACAAACTGGCGCAATTTTACGCCGACCGCACGTTGACCAAGACACCGATCACCCCCGCCGACCAGGCCGAGGCGATGTATCTTTTGTTGAGCGACAAACTCAGCAAGACCACCGGACAGATCATCAGCGTGGACGGCGGCTTGCACGAGGCGTTCCTGCGGTGAAGACGCGCATTGCGAGAGACTTGTGGCGGAGATAGGGTCTTGCCACAGAACCCGCGGTCCCGTAATCCAAGCCCAGCAAAATCCTATGACGTTTCCCCTGCGTATTTGCTCTATTATTCTGCTGCTTGCCTGCACCTGCCGAGCGGGTGAGCCGAAGCAGGCAGAGGGAAAATCGGTCTGGACGGACAAGGACGTTGCGAAGGTCGTCGAGTACCGGTTCAAAGGTCCCGACGAAGACCCGCTCTCGCTGGTGTCCCAATCCGGCGTGGACCTGAAGAAGCTCCGCAAATACACGAAGAAGTCCGCAACGCTGTCGGCCGCGCAAGTCTCCACGCTGCTCGGTGCGACCTTCAACACGAAGCATCGGACGGTCACGTCGGCCTGCTACGATCCGCATCACCTCTTTGTCTTTTACGCGAAGGACGGGCGGGTGCTCCGGGCGATTGAGGTTTGTTTCGAATGTGCTGCCATCGTCGCGACGCCGGCACTCACCGACGAACAGCATAATCAT
>CALMVM010000105.1:0-7843 GCA_937873255.1 uncultured Verrucomicrobiota bacterium
ATCCTTGGGTCAGTCCCGTGAATTCAGTGCGCGGCGGTCACGGGTCCGGCGAAGATCGCCCGTTGCGCCTGCCAGCGGATCGCCGGCAGGGTCTCGAAGAACGGCCCGTCGTCCGCGACGGCGACGAAATACCCGGGCCGCCCGGCCAGGCTTTTGACCTCTTCGTCCAAGGTTGCGCCGGTGCCGGTTGCGTAGTCACCCTCGCCCGGGTCGCCCGCGCGCAGACTGATCCGCTCGCCGGTGCGCAACCCGTCACCAACCCAATGCCGGCCCGATGCGTCGAGATAGCTGATCTTGCGGATGCCCGCAGGCACGTTGGAAACGACGACCGGCGGCGCGCCGTCGCGGGCGGCATCGGCGTTGACAAGCTGGATTTCCGCGCGGCTGGGAACGACCGCCTTCGCACGGTGCGCCTGCACGCTGCGGCTCGTGAACCAGTCGCCGGTATAGTCGCGGCCCGTCTGCCGGTACGTGCGCGTGGCACGGCCTTCGAGGTGAAGAGGCGTCAACACGAGGTCTTCCGACAAGTGGAACTGCCGCGACATCAGCACGCCGGTGCGCGCGACCTGTTCCTGGAGGACGACGATTTTTTTCTGATCCGGCAGCAGCACGCAGAGCATCGCGCGCTGGCCTGCCCCGCCGAAGCCGTCTTGCAAGAAGATGAAAACCATCAACAACAGCGACGCTCCTACCGAGATGGCCGGAGTCGTCCAAAACAGGCGGTGGCGGCGCGTCGAACTGGCGAACACGAACAGATTCAGCGGGCCGACGGCCAACGCGAAGAGGACAATGAACGCGATGAGCAGCGGAGCGTTGATCTCAATGGGTCCCACCGAGTGTGCCATCGGCCAATCCTCCGCCGAGGCGGCGGTCAAGCCGGCGCGCCTGGACTCGAACGGGTAAGGCAGGTCGGTCACCCGGTCGAGGGTCAGCGGCTTGCCGTCCCACGGCATGAGAACGACGCGGCCGAGACCCACGTCCGCTTTCTCGCCGGTTTCCGACAGGCCGACGGCCGCGCGTAGCGACGGATCGGCCCCCTGCGCGCACAGGCAGAGCACCCCGCCCTGGTTGACCCAATCGCGGACCACTCCCCGCTGGGCGGCGTCGAGCGTGGCGTAGCCGGTATCGCTCACCCACAGGATATCCAACCCGACGAGCGCGCGCCAGTCGCCGCCGAGCAGGCTCAGGTCCATGGGAGTGCCGAGAAGATCGAGACTGTGGTCGGTGTACCATTTCGTCAGGGCACCCCAGATCGGGGTCGCCAGATCCTCGCTCATGCCGAGAACCGGCGTCGCGGCGTAGCGAGGGGTGGCGGTGGTCCCCGGCGCGGTGACCGTGTTGCCGTTCGTGCCATAGCCCTCGATGCGAAAGGGATGCGTGCGATAGTAGTACCCGGAATTCGTCGACCCCATGGGCATGAGGATCGGGAAGCGGGCGGTCTGGCCGTTTTCGACGTGCAGCGGTTCCGAGGCGGCGTGTTTGTGCTCGACGCTCATCAGGTTTTCGCCGTCGCAGACAAAGGACCACGTGCGCGCGGCACCGGAAGAATTACGGATCGTTACCCACAGCGGCAGGTAACCCGTCGGTGGGGCGGAGTCGAAGGGCGAAGAGACCTCGATGGCGACGCCGCTGTTGTCCTCGGTGTAGATCACCGTATGCCAGGCGGCCCACGCATGGGTCTGTCCCCCAATCAGCAGAGCGGCGACGAACAACAAGATTCGACGGCTCATTGCTTGGCGGCGCGCAGGGCGGACGGCACGGTCTGGGTCTGCACGGGGATTTCCTCCAGGAGATTGCGCACGAGTTGCGGGGCGGTCAGGCCGTCGATCCGTGCGTGGTAGTCGAGGACGATGCGGTGTTGCAAGACCGGCACCGCGACGGCGCGCACGTCCTCGAAACTGGCGTTGAGCCGGCCCGCGAGCAACGCGCGTCCCCTCGCCGCCGCCGCGAGGCCGAGCGCCGCGCGGGGGCTTGCGCCGAATTTCACGCCGGCCGCCGTCTTCGACTGACCCGCGTGGGTCCCATCGACGAGGCGGGCGATGTAGTTGACCACCACGTCCGGCAGAAAAATCCGGCCCGCCAGCGCGGCCATTCGCAGGAGTTCATCGCGCGTGAGCACGGGCTCGACGGCAGGCTCCTCGCCGATGCGGCGGTGCTGCACGATGCGCTCCAGAACTTCGATGTTGTTGCGGTGGACTTCCAGCTTGAAGAGGAAGCGGTCCAACTGTGCTTCGGGCAATGGGTAGGTGCCTTCGAGTTCGATGGGATTTTGCGTGGCGAGGACAAAGAACGGGTCGGGCAAAACGTGCGACTGACCCATGACTGTAACACGCCGTTCCTGCATCGCTTCGAGCAGCGCGCTCTGCGTCTTTGGCGAGGCGCGGTTGATCTCATCGGCGAGCACGAGGTTGGCGAATAATGGCCCGGGCTGAAAGACGAACTGCCGCCGGCCGTCTTCCTCCTGCAAGATCGGGTTGCCCGTGATGTCGCCCGGCAGCAGGTCGGGCGTGAACTGCACCCGCCGCGCGTCGAGCCGCAGCGCGCGGGCGAGTCCTTTGACGAGTTCGGTCTTCCCGAGTCCGGGCAAGCCTTCCAGGAGAAGATGGCCGCGCGCGAGCAGCGCCGTGATGACGTTGTCCACGAGCGCCTCCTGGCCGAATAAGACGGCGTTGAGGGCGTCGCGCAGCGCTTGCAAACGCGGGGTCGCGCCGGCCAGTTCGGCCTCGGTGAGATGGTCGCTCATGATCGGCGGTTCATTTGAAAAAGTTGCGCAACACGTCGCGTTCCTGCGGGGTGAGGTCGTCGCGCCAGACCGCCTCGCCGCCGTTGCCGTCGGAAGTCGCCGCGCCGGCGGCGGTCGGGCCGGCGTAGGCGTTGGGATCGACGGTGTGTTCGCCCTTGCCGACGCCGACGATATCGCCAGGCAGCGCGTGGTCGAGGTTGCTGGCGTTGGCGTCGGGTTCGGTGGCGGTCGAATGAAGATCGGTAGGTTTGTCGCGCAAGGTGATCGGCGCGCTGCTTTCGCCGCCGCCGGGACCGCCGGGCTGGCCGGGCTGGCTGGGCGACGAACAGTTCGACGCTGCGAGCAGCAAGTCTTTTCCCGGCTTGTCGCCGGGCTTGCCGGGCTTGAGCATCGCCTGGGTGAGCTTGACGCCGTTTTTCAGCCGCTCCTTGAGTGCTTCCAGTTGTTCGGGAGAAAGGTGCTTCAGCGTGGAGGGGTCGATGCCCTTGAGTTGGGAGAGAAGTTCCTTGTTGAGCGGGAGGTTGCCGAGTTCGAGCCCCTTGAGCGCCTCTTGCAGACGGTCGGACATCGCCTTGGCGTCGGCGGGCGAGGTTTGCTCGGTGGCGCGCTCCATCATTTCCAGACTGCCGGCGGCGGTGCGCAGGTCACGCTGGAGCGCCTGGAGGGATTGCTCGGTCTGGCCGCGCAGGTTGTCGCCGGCTTCGAGGCTGCTCTGCGTGAACCAATCGCGGGCGGGTTGTTCGCGGAGTTGTTCGAGACGCTCGCGGAAGGTTTCGAGCGCCGGGGGTTGCACGAGATCGGTCTTCTGGAGGGTGTCGAGCCACCCGGCGGTTTGCGCGACGGCGTCGGGGAGAGCTTCGGGTACGAAGTCAGCCGGCGGACGTGTCACGGGAACATACGCGGCGGCGAACACCAACGCGAACGCGCCGGCCAACGGCGGCAGGATAACCTGCCATCGAAACGTATACCCGTCCGGCGTGCGCTGCGGCGGCGGGAACGCCCCCACCCCGGCCGCCGCCGCGCTCAGGCGGTTGTGCAGTCCAAGGTGAGATTCCAGCCGCACCCTGGCGTCGGCCACCGTGAAAAAACCGCACCTGCCCGCGTGCCATAGGGCCCAGCCGGCACCGACGAGGAGCGCCGCCCCATAGACGATCCACCACGCCCGGCCGACGTTGCCGTGTTGCCGGCCGACCAGCAGAGCGCAGGCGAACAGAGCGCTCATTGCCAGAACGACCGGCAGGAACCTACCCAGAACGCGGCCGAAGTTGTGTCGCAGCGCCGTCCACCGCGCCCGCCGACGCCAGAAGATTATCGCGTCGTCCGCTCGTGGGCTCGGCGTCATTACTCCCTTCCGTGTACTACGCGCGGGCGTGGCCGGTCAAGGAAGGGTTCGTGGGCGAGCCATTTACTTCGCGGCGGTCCATTGGTCCACCCAATCGTTGACCGTCTTGTTCCAAAGCTGGCTGTTCTGCGGTTTGAGCACCCAGTGACCCTCGTCCGGGAAGTACAACATCTTCGACGGCACTTTCAGACGTTGGAGCGTTGTGAAAAGCTCGAAGCCCTGCGCCACGTCGAGGCGGTAGTCGAGTTGCCCGTGGACGACCAAGGTCGGCGTCTTGAAGTTCTTGGCGAACTGGTGCGGGGACCACTTCGCGTACGTTTCCGGGTTGTCCCAGGGCGTGCCCTTGTATTCCCATTCGTTGAACCAGAGTTCCTCGGTTTCGCCGTACGCGGCGACGGCGTCGAACAGGCCGTCGTGCGACACGAGGCACTTGAAATGGTTTGGATGCCCGAGAATCCAGTTGATCATGTACCCGCCGTAGCTCGCGCCGAGGGCGGCCTCACGGTCTTTGTCGATGAACGGGTAGTGCTGCTCGACGTAATCGAGTCCCTTCATCAGATCGACGTAAGCCTTGCCGCCCCAGTCGCCGCTCACCGCGTCGGTAAACGCCTGTCCGTAGCCGGTCGAGCCGTGGGGATTGATCATGACGACGACGTAGCCGCCCGTCGCGGCGAAGAGTTGCGGGTTCCAACGGTACGACCAGCTATCGCCCCAAGCGCCCTGCGGCCCGCCGTGGATGAGGAATTTCAGAGGATATTTCTTGTTGGGATCGAAGCCCGGTGGCTTGAGCAGGAAACCCTGCACGTCGTCGCCCGCGCCTTGAAAGGTGAACGACTCCAGTGGCGACAGGTCGAGGCTTGCGAGAAGGGCGTCGTTCAAATGCGTCACTTTGGCGATGGGTTCACGCCAATCGGAAATATTCAAAGAGGCAATTTCACTTGGCCGCGAAATCTCGGTGCGCGAGAAATAGAGGCGTTTGCCATCAGGCGAGAGGGCCAAGTCTCCGGCATGCACCTTTGCGACTAGCTCGGGTGAGACATGGGGAAACTCCAATCCCATTTCGTAAATCGGTGCCTGCCCATAATCCTCAGCGGTGAAAAACAAAGATTTTGAATTGAGCGACCAAGCCACGCTTTCCACCGAATGGTCAGAAGTTGCGGTGACATCCTTTAACTGACCTGTCTCCCGGTCATAGACGATGAGCGCAAATTTATCGCTCTCGAACCCCGCGCGCGCCTGCGAACGCCATGCGAGCCATTTGCCGTCGGGCGAATACAGCGGCGTTGTGTCGCTGCCGGGGCTGGTGGAAATCTTCTTCGGCTCGCCGCCAGCGAGGGGCACGAGGAAAATCTCGTTGTTCGTGCTGGTGGCCTCGACCTCGTCGATGTTGCTCGTGTAGGCGAGTTCATTGCTGTCGGGGGAAACGGCATACGCATCCTGTCCGCCCAGCGAAAACGGCGGCACGTCGTGGTCGCCCGGCGTCAGGTCGCGCGGCGGCGCGGCCCCTTCCTCCACGCCGACGATGAAAAGATGGCTGCGCTTGTTCTCCGTGAACGAACTCCAATGCCGGTAGAAGAGTTTCGTGAAGATGTGCGCCTTGACCTTGCTCTTGGCGAGCGCCTCGTCGCGGTCCTTGTTCGCGGCGTCGTCTTTCGCGTCGGGATAAACGGCCGACACGAACACGATCTTCTTGCCGTCGGGCGTCCAAATCGCGCCGTCGGCCCCGGTCGAAAGCGAGGTCAACGCACGCGCCGGCCCCGTCAGCCCACCCGCCGCCGGGTCGAACCCGACGGTCCACACCTGCGGCTGCCCGCCCGCCTTGGCCGTGAAGACGAGGCGCTTGCCGTCGGGCGAAAAACGCGGGCGGGACTCGTCGTTTTCGCTGGCGGTGTTCAGCCGGCGCGACTCGCCGCCGGCCGCAGGGACGATCCAGAGGTGGTTGCGCTTGGTGTTGGCTTCGAGGTCCACGTCCACGGCATCGAAGACGACCCATTTGCCGTCCGGCGACGGGATCGGCTCACCGACGCGCTTTAAGGCCATCAAGTCGTTGAAGGTCATCGGGCGCTTGCCGGCGGCGGATGTTTGCGCGTGGACGGCGAGCGGACCGCCCGCGAGGACGGCGGCGGCGAGGAGGCAGTTTTTCCAGGACATAGGTAAGATCGGTCGCGGCGTGAGTCTGCACAGTTTGCCCATCGCGGTGCGAACGCAAGCGCGCGGCGGCGGGGCGGGCGGCGATTCGTCAGAAATCATGCGCCCGCCCACCCGCCGTCTCGCCGCCTGCCTGCTCGCCATCTGCCTGCCGCTCGACGGCCTCGCGCATGAGGCCGCCCAACCGCCGGTCCGCGCCCCGCACGCGATGGTCGTGACTATCCATCACGATGCCACCGACGCGGGCGTCGAGATCCTGCGCGCGGGCGGCAACGCCGTCGATGCAGCTGTGGCCGTGGGTTTCGCGCTGGCGGTCGTGTTGCCGCAGGCGGGCAACCTCGGCGGCGGTGGGTTCATGCTCATCCGGCCCGCGAACGACACGCTCAACGGCGGCAAGCCCGCCTTCCTCGATTACCGCGAAACGGCCCCCGCCGCCGCCACGGCTGACATGTACCTCGACGCCGCGCGCAACGTCGTGCCGGGCCGCTCGATGGTTGGGCCGCTCGCGGTCGGCGTGCCGGGGACGGTGGCAGGAATGGTTTACGCCGAACGGCATTTCGGGAAGCTCGGACTGGCGAAGGTCATCGCGCCGGCAATCCGGCTGGCGCGCGAGGGGTACGTTCCCACCGACGAGGAACTTGCCACCTTCCGCGACAGCCAATGCCTGCCGTTGTTTCCCGAGTCGCGGCGGGTCTTCCAGCACGATGGCAAGTTCCTCGCGCCCGGCGAAAAATTCGTCCAGCCCGATCTCGCCCGCACCCTCGAACGCATCGCCGCCGATCCCGCCGATTTTTATCACGGCGAGATCGCCCGTCAGATCGGCGAGTACATGCAGGCCAACGGCGGTCTGATCACCACCGCCGACCTCGCCACCTACGAGTGCAAGGAACGCGCGCCGCTGGTCGGGAGTTACCACGGCTACGAGGTGTTGACGGCCCCGCCGCCGAGTTCCGGGGGCATCGTGCTTCTGGAAATCCTCAACATCCTTTCCGCCTACGGTCTACCCAAGCTCGGGCCGGACCGCAGCGCGGGGCAGGTCCACGTGATCGCGGAGGCGTTCCGACGTGCGTACATGGATCGCAACCAATACCTCGGCGACCCGGACTTCGTGCAGATGCCGCTCGCGCAAATGGCCAGCGCTGACTACGCCAACGCTTGGCGCAGGACCATCGACCCGGACAAGCCCACCCCCTCGGCGGCGCTTGTGCGGCCGGCTGGATTTTTGCCACCGCCGCCGGCCGTGCCGGAGGTCTACGAGTCGCCGCAGACGACGCATTTTTCGGTGGTGGACGCCGAGGGCAACGCCGTGGCGAACACGTACACGCTCAACTTCCCGTTCGGCTCGGGCGTCACCGTGCCGGGACTGGGTTTCCTGCTCAACGACGAGATGGATGACTTCACGAGCAAGGTCGGCGTGCCCAATGGCTTCGGATTGATCCAGGGACCGGCCAACGCCGTCGCCCCGCGCAAGCGCCCGCTCTCGTCGATGACTCCGACGATCATCAGCGGCCCGCCCGCGCCCGAGGGCGTCCTCGGGCGCGAGCGGCTGGTGCTCGGTTCGCCGGGCGGCTCGACGATCATCACGACCGTCGCCAAAGCTCTGATCTCCA
>CALMVM010000105.1:7853-18299 GCA_937873255.1 uncultured Verrucomicrobiota bacterium
ACGTGCAGGCGGCGACGGATGCGCCGCGCTTCCACCACCAGTTTCTGCCGGACATCCTGCAACTCGAAAAACGCTTCCCCCGCCCCGCCGCCGACTCGCTCGCCGCCGCCGGGTACACGATCAAGCGCGAGGCGGAGTTCGACGAAAAATCCGAGGGCGTCTGGGGCGACAGCGAATTGATCGCCGTGGACCCGAAAACCGGCGAACTGCTCGGCGGTCAGGATCACCGCCACCGTTTTGGCAAGGCGGCGGGGTTTTGAGCGGCACGGGGTTTTCTGAATCACCTTGCCGACGCTAGACAGCGCAGGATAACGTCTCGTCCGTGCCTGATCCGGCTTCCTCTGTTTCCGACGCGCCGGGCAACGGAACGAGGCTGATCGGCCTCGTGGCCGCCGTCTCGCTCGCGGGCAACGTCTTCCTCGGGGTCTGGCTCTGGAGGTCGAGCCATCGGCAAAACTCCCGCCTCTCGCGGCTCGAAGCCCTCGCCAAATCGCCCCGGCCGCAGGCTCCCGGCGACGGCCCCGCCGCGCCCGAAAACCACGCCAGCCGCGAGGACCGCGTGGCGTTTCTGTTGGCGGTGGCGGGCAACGCCGACGAGTCCAAGAACGTCCTGGGCAATATCGCCGTGCCCGAATGCCTCGAAATGGCCCGGGCCCTCCTGGCTCGCCCCGCCGCCGGCGACCGCAACGCCGCGCTCGGCGCGATCTGCCAGCGCATCGCCAGTTCCGACCCGGCGCGGGCGGTGGCGTTGCTCGACGAGGTGCAGGAGCTGACCCTGCGCAGCACCCTCGCCATGCGGATCACGAACTTCTGGATCGAACAGAGCCCCGACGCGGCGGCCCGGTGGCTCGTGGCCAAGGGCGAGAACGTCCTGGTCCGCGAGGCGCTGGACGCGCAACTCGGACGCGCCGTCGCCCGCTGGTCGGCCTACGACCCGGGCAACGCCACCGCGTTCCTCGTGGCCCGCCCCAACCTCGGACCCGCGTCGCTCTCCGCGTTGGCCAACGCCAGCGCCGAATGGGGCCGCAAGGACCCCGCCAACGCGCTGACGTTCGCGCTCGGTTTGGCCAGCACGGACCCTCGCCGGTTCGGGGTCGTGCAGGGAATTCTCGCAGGCTGGGCCGAACGGGAACCGGCCCGTGCCGCCGCCTACCTCCAACAACGCCTCTACGACGGCGGCGAGGGTAATGACCTGTATTTTTCCACCGTTGGACTCATCGCCGACCGCTGGGCCGGCAGCGATCTCAACGCGGCGGCGCAATGGGCGGCGACCTTGCCAAGCCGCCGCGCCCGGCGCGACGCGACTCGTCGGATCGCCGCCGCGTGGGCCGCCGCCGATCTGCCCGGCGCGGCCCGCTGGGCCGGTACGCTTTCCGCCGCTCCGTCGCGCGGGGTGGTCTGGCAGACGATCATCAACGCCTGGCCGGGCAACGACATCGACGGCGAAGGCGCCTGGGTGAGCAGCCTGCCGGCAGGGCCGGAACGCGATGAAACCGTCGCGCTCCACGCCGCGAAGATCGCGCCGACCGATCCCGAGAAGGCGCTCATGTGGGCGCGCACCATCAATGGACCGGAAATCCAATCGAAAAGCGTCGAGGCGATTCTCACAAGCTGGGCGCGGACCGACCCGACAGCCGTTCGCAACTGGGCGGCGGCCAATGGCGTCGCGCCGCCGTCCACCGTTCGCTAGGCGGCGATTTCTCCATGCCTTCGCCTCGTCGCTTGAAGGTGCTCTCGTTAACGCAGTTGCACCGACTCTCCCGTCCGCGTCTCCTTGCATACCGTTGCAAGGTTCTGTCGCTGGAGAGTTCGCCGGAGCTTTCCGACCGCGACCCTTCGGAAACGAGCCCGCTCGATGACCGCTACGTGTGGTTCAAGTCCGATCCTCGTTGGCAGCCTGTTTACGACGCGGTTCTGGCTGCTCTTGCGCACCCAAATCCGGCCGTCTAAACATCGCTTCCGCAAACGGCTCCTGGCTGTTGCCAAGATGATGCCCATTCGTCGATGAATCTGCTGCCACCAACCACCGCCGGAAACCCGAAATCGTCTCCCGGCACAAAAAAGATGCATTTTTTGCAACTTTTTTGCCGCAGGCGTTTGACATGCCGCAAAAACGGTCGTAGGACTGTCCTTCCGCCAAACGGAGCTTTCCGGCCACCCTTCGTGTCCAGACACTATTAAAAGTCCCCGTCCCGCTCTCATCGAACCGCAGGGTTTTTTGGGAGGGGGCTTCGTTTTGCCTTAAGACAACCTCTGCGCCAGACCTATCTCCATATGTCAGAACGCCTATATTTCGGAAAGATCAAAGAAGCCAGCGAGCCGCCCAATCTCATCGAGGTGCAGCTCAATTCCTACGTCGATTTCTTACAGAAGGACATTGCCGCTAGCAAGCGCAAAAACAGCGGACTCCAGGCGGTTTTCAAGGAAGTTTTCCCCATCGAGAGCTACGACGACAAGGCGACGCTCGATTTTTCCCACTACGAGATTGGTGAGCCCAAGCTCAGCGCGCTCGAAGCACAGCGCGAGGGGCAGACGTTCAGCGCGCCCTTGCACGTCACTTTCCAGTTGAAGGAAGAGAAGGGCACGAAGGAAGAAAAGGTCTACATGGGCGAAATCCCGCTCATGACCCCGCAGGGCACGTTCGTCATCAACGGGGCCGAGCGCGTCGTCGTCTCGCAATTGCACCGCTCGCCGGGCATCGCGTTCGAGAGCAGCATCCATCTCAACGGCAAGAAGCTGTATTCCTTCCGCATCATCCCGGACCGGGGAAGCTGGCTGGAAGTGCAATTCGACACGAGCGACTTGCTCTACATCTATCTGGACCGCCGCAAACGCCGCCGGAAGTTCCTGGCGACGACGTTCCTGCGCGCCATCGGCTACGGCTCGGACGAGGCGCTGGTGAAATTGTTCTATGCCATCGAGGACCTCAAGCTCAGCGACGAACTCGAAGACGAACTCCTCGCCACGAAGGTACTCATCGCCGACGTGCGCGACGGCGAGATCACGGTGGCGCGGGCTTTCGAGCCGCTGACGCGTTCGGCTGTGCGGCAACTCCTCGACCTCGGGCACACAACCGCGCAGGTCGTGGACATCAAGACGGACGACACCGTCATCAAGGCCATCAAGAAAGACCCGGCCCACGACGAGGAAGAGGCCCTGAAGGACATCTACCGCCGCCTGCGCCCTGGCGATCCGCCCACGGTGGCGAACGCCCGCGCGCTGCTCAAGCGTCTGTTCTTCGACCCGAAGAAATACGACCTCGGCCGCGTCGGACGCTACAAGCTCAATCAGAAGCTCTCCATGGAGACCGATCTGACCAAGCGCACGCTGGAACCGGAGGATTTCATCGCCGCGATGAAGTATCTCATCGGCCTGCGCAACGACGAGGGCACGCAGGACGACATCGACCATCTGGGCAGCCGCCGCGTGCGGACCGTGGGCGAACTCCTCGCCAACCAGTGCCGCGTGGGCCTCGCCCGTACAGAGCGCTTGGTGAAAGAGCGCATGACCCTGTTCGACGTGAACGTGGACGGCATGACGCCGCAAAAGCTCATCAACCCGAAGGCTCTCTCGGCGGTCATCCGCGACTTTTTCGGCCGTTCGCAGTTGAGCCAGTTCATGGACCAGACCAACCCGCTCGCCGAGTTGACGCACAAGCGGCGTCTGTCGGCCCTCGGGCCGGGAGGTCTCTCGCGTGACCGCGCCGGTTTCGAGGTGCGCGACGTGCATCCTTCGCATTATGGCCGCATCTGTCCCATCGAGACGCCGGAAGGTCCGAACATCGGGCTGATTTCGTCGATGAGCACGTTTGCGCGCATCAACGAGTTCGGATTCATTGAGACCCCCTACCGCAAGGTGGACAACGGCCGCGTGACCGACCAGCTCGACTTCCTGACGGCCGACCGCGAGGAGCATTACCTCGTGGCGCAGGCGAACACGCCCTTCGACAAGGATGGCAAGTTCACCACCGAAAAGGTGAGCGTGCGTTTCCGTGGCGATTTCCTCGAAGTGGAGCCGACGAAGGCCCACTACATGGACGTTTCGCCCAAGCAGTTGGTCTCCGTGGCGGCGGGGTTGATCCCGTTCCTGGAGCACGACGACGCCAACCGCGCGTTGATGGGTTCCAACATGCAGCGCCAGGGTGTGCCGCTGATCATCAGCGAGGCCCCGCTCGTCGGCACCGGCATGGAAGGCAAGGTTGCCCGCGACTCCCGCGCGGTGATCGTCGCCGAGGGCGACGGGATCGCGGCGAGCGTGACGGCGGAGTTCATCATCGTCACCAAGGACGGGCACATGCCCGACCCGAAGAAGCGCCTGCGCCATGACCCGGACAACGGGGTTTACGTGTATGAGTTGCGCAAGTTCATGCGCTCAAACGCCGGCACCTGCGTCAATCAGAAGCCCATCATCAAGAAGGGCAAGAAGATCAAGGCCGGCGATGTGCTCGCCGACGGTCCGAACACGGAGATGGGCGAGTTGGCGCTGGGCCGCAACGTGCTCGTCGCGTTCATGCCCTGGAACGGCTACAACTTCGAGGACGCCATCATGATCTCCGAGAAGGTGGTCAAGGAGGACATCTATACCTCCATCCACATCGACGAGTTCGAGATCGGCGCGCGCGACACGAAGCTCGGGCCGGAGGAAATCACGCGGGACATCCCGAACGTCAGCGAGGAAGCCTTGCGCAACCTCGGGCCGGACGGAGTCATCCGCATCGGCGCGGAGGTCAAGCCGGGCGATATCCTCGTCGGCAAGATCACCCCGAAGTCGGAGACCGAACTCGCCCCGGAGGAACGCCTGCTGCGCGCCATCTTCGGCGAGAAGGCGGCGGACGTGAAGGACACGTCGCTGACCGTTCCCTCGGGTACGTACGGCATCGTGATGGACATCAAGGTCAACAGCCGCAAGGAAGTAACCAAGGCCAAGCTCACCCCGAGCGAGACCAAGCGCCAGAGCAAGGCGGTGTCGGAAGACTACCGCAAGCGCAAGGAGGAACTCATCGAGGAGCTGACCGAATCGCTGTCCAACGTGCTGCTCGGCGAAAAAATTCCGCTCGACGTGGTCAACGCGGAAACAGGCGAGATCATCATCCCGGCCAACCGCAAGATCACCAAAACGCTGCTGCGCAAGCTGGCGAGCGTGCACGATCACATCGACATTGATCCGAGCCCGATTCGCAACAAGATCCAGGAGATCATCCAGAGCTACGAGAGCAAGTTCTCGGAGCTGGACATGGAGCAGGAACGCGCCATCGACCGCGTGGAAGCGGGCGACGAGGTGGACCCCGGCATCATCAAACAGGTGAAAGTCTACATCGCCAGCAAGCGCAAGCTCAGCGTCGGCGACAAGATGGCCGGCCGCCACGGCAACAAGGGCGTCGTCGCTCGGATCGTGCCGGAGGAAGACATGCCGTACCTCGCGGACGGCACGCCGGTGGAAATCTGCCTGAACCCGCTCGGCGTCCCGAGCCGCATGAACGTCGGTCAGGTGCTCGAAACGCACCTCGGCGTCGCGGCCAAGGCGCTCGGTTTCAAGGTGGCGACCCCGGTGTTCGACGGCATCGACGAGAAGAAGATCCAGGATTACCTCAAAAAGGCCGGCGACGTGGAAGGCTACCGCTGGGTCCAGACCAACGGCAAGAGCCGGCTCTTCGACGGACGCACGGGCGACGCGTTCGACCAGGAGGTCGTGGTGGGCTATATTTACATGCTCAAGCTCGGCCACTTGGTCGCGGACAAGATTCACGCCCGCGCGGTCGGCCCGTACAGCCTCGTGACCCAGCAACCGCTGGGCGGCAAGGCACAGTACGGCGGACAGCGTTTCGGCGAGATGGAGGTCTGGGCGCTGCAAGCCTACGGCGCGGCTTATACGTTGCAGGAACTGCTCACTGTCAAGTCCGACGACGTGCAGGGCCGCACGCGCATCTATGAGAGCATTGTGAAAGGCGACAACTCGCTGGAAGCCGGCACGCCGGAATCCTTCAACGTGCTCATCAAGGAAATGCAGAGCCTCGGGCTGGACGTGAAGGTCGGCGGCCACACGCCGACCTACGCGGACGCGAGCGCGGCTTGAACGAAAAGATGATCGCAGAGCTTCGCAAACTCATCGCCAAGCGCCCGTTTGCGCCGTTCGTCATTCACATGGCGGACGGCGAGGCGGTCGCCGTACCGACGGAGGATCACATCGCCATCGCGCCAGCAGGCGCGCGGGTGGTGGTTTTCGACAACGAGGGTACCGCTGACATCCTCTCCGCGCTGCTGATGAGCCGGATCACTGTGGATGCCGAATCCGCAGAGTCAGTTTCGTAGATCCCATTCCCACGAACGGCAGCCAAGATCGCCGCCGATTCTTCTACACGGATAACTTTCGCAGAAACATTGGATTCCCGGCCGCGCCCAACCCACGCGACCTACACCAGCACCTATGAACGAACACAACCTTCGTGAAATCTTCGGAGAAGAACGCGCCGTCGGCTTCGACCAGGTCGGCATCACCGTGGCTTCGCCCGATTCGATCCGCTCCTGGAGCAAGGGCGAGGTCAAAAACCCGGAGACGATCAACTACCGCACGTTCAAGCCCGAGAAAGGCGGCTTGTTCTGCGAGCGCATCTTCGGCCCCACGCGCGACTGGGAATGCTCCTGCGGCAAGTACAAGCGCATCAAGCACAAAGGCGTCATCTGCGACCGTTGCGGCGTGGAAGTGACTCTCTCGCGCGTGCGCCGCGAACGCATGGGCCACATCGAACTGGCCGTGCCCGTCTCGCACATCTGGTTCTACAAATGCATGCCGAGCCGCCTGGGCCTGATGCTCGACATGAGCGCACGGCAGCTGGAACGCGTCATTTATTACGAGGACTACGTGGTCATCGACCCCGGCCAGACGCCGCTCCTGAAGACCCAGCTCCTCAATGAAGCCGAGTACCGCGAGGCGCAGGACCAATACGGCGAGAATTTCCGCGCCGGCATGGGTGCCGAGGCGTTGAAGGAACTGCTCTCCCGCTGCGAACTCGCCAACATCGCCAAGGAACTCGAAGAGGCGATGCTCAACACCAAGAGCAAGCAGATCCGCAAGCGCCTCGCCAAACGCCTGAAGCTCGTGCTCGGCTTCTCTCAGTCGCGCACCCGCCCGGAGTGGATGGTGCTCGAAGTGCTGCCCGTTATCCCGCCCGACCTGCGCCCGCTCGTGCCGCTCGAAGGCGGCCGGTTCGCCACGTCGGACCTCAACGACCTGTATCGCCGCGTCATCAACCGGAACAACCGGTTGAAGAACCTGCTACAGCTCAAGACGCCGGATGTCATCATCCGCAACGAAAAGCGCATGTTGCAGGAAGCCGTCGATGCGTTGTTCGACAACGGCCGCCACGGCCGGGCCGTCACGGGCGCGGGCAACCGTCCGCTCAAGTCGCTCTCCGACATGCTCAAGGGCAAGGGCGGGCGCTTCCGCCAGAACCTGCTCGGCAAGCGCGTCGATTACTCGGGCCGTTCGGTCATCGTGATCGGGCCGGAACTCAAGCTGCACCAATGCGGCTTGCCCAAGAAAATGGCGCTCGTGCTCTTTGAGCCGTTCATCATCCGCCGTCTGAAAGAGATGGGGTACGTTCACACCGTCCGCTCGGCCAAGAAGATGATCGAGCGCCAGACGCCGGAGGTCTGGGATATTCTCGAAGAGGTGACCAAGGGCCATCCGGTGCTCCTGAACCGCGCCCCGACCTTGCACCGTCTCTCGATCCAGGCTTTCGAGCCGATGTTGATCGAGGGCGAGGCCATCCGCATCCATCCGCTCGTTTGCACCGCCTACAACGCGGACTTCGACGGCGACCAGATGGCCGTGCACGTCCCGTTGTCCATCGAAGCGCAGATGGAGGCGCGCATGCTCATGCTCGCGCCCAACAACATCTTCTCGCCTTCGAGCGGCAAGCCGATCACGACCCCGTCGCAGGACATCACGCTGGGCTGCTATTACATCACACAGAACCCGCGCGTCGTCGGCGGCGCGAAGCCCGACCCGAACCAGCGCCTGCCTCTGTTTTCCGACGCGGCGGGAGTGGACTTCGCCGTCAGCGAAGGTGCCGTCAAGACCCACGACCGCATCCGGTTCCAGAACCCCGACTTCGGCCAGAAGACGCTTTTCGGCGACCCCGAAAAACGCGTCATCGAGACCACCGCCTTCCGCCTGCGCTTCAACCAGATCAGGCCCGCCTGCATGGGCTTCTTCACCAAGTACTCCAGCAACAAACAGCTCTCGGACATCATTCTCAAGAGCTACCAACTCGTCGGCCAGCAGGGTGCCGTCGAGACGTTGGACCGCTTGAAGGAACTCGGCTTCACCGAGGCCACCAAGGCCGGTATTTCCATCGGGATTTTCGACATGATCATCCCGGGCGAAAAGAAGGTTGAACTCGAACGCGCCTACAAGTCCATCGGCGATGTGGAAAAGCAGCGCCGTCGCGGCATCATCACGGACGGCGAGCGTTACAACAAGATCATCGACATCTGGACCCACGCCGGCGACGAAATCTCCAACGTGCTTTTCCGCACCCTCGAACACAACGAGGGCCGCAAGGAGGTCAACCCGGTGTTCATGGCCGTCGACTCGGGCGCGCGCGGCAACCGCCAGCAGCTCAAGCAGCTCGCCGGCATGCGCGGCCTGATGGCCAAGCCCTCGGGCGAGATCATCGAGCAGCCCATCACGTCGAACTTCCGCGAGGGCCTCACTGTGCTGGAGTACTTCATCAGCACGCACGGTGCGCGCAAGGGTCTGGCCGACACCGCCCTCAAGACGGCGGATTCGGGCTATCTCACGCACAAGCTCGTGGACGCGGCACAGAACGTCATCATCACCGACGACGACTGCGGCACGGTCAACGGCATCGTGGTTAAGTCGATCTACGAGGGCGACGAGGAAGTCGTGGATCTGTCCACGCGCATCTCCGGCCGCGTCTCTTGCGAGAACGTCGTTGACCCGGTCATCAAGAAGACGCTCATCAAGACGGGCGACCTCATCGACGAGGTTCCCGCCGCGGCGGTCGTCAAGCTGGGCGTCGAGCAGTTGAAAATCCGCTCGGTCCTCACCTGCGAGAGCCTGCGCGGCGTGTGCGCGAAGTGCTACGGCCGCAACCTTGCCACGGGCAAGATCGTCAAGCTCGGCGAGGCGGTGGGCATCATCGCGGCGCAGAGCATCGGCGAGCCCGGCACGCAGTTGACGATGCGTACCTTCCACGTCGGCGGCACGGCCAGCCAGACGTTCAAGCAGCCCATCATCAAGGTGAAGAACGAGGGCGAGGTGCGTTTCCACGACTTCCGCTCGGTGCAATCGCTCGAAGGCAGCCACATTGTCCTCACCAAGAACGGCGCAGTGTCGATCAACGGCAAGGACGGCCGCGAACTCGAACGCTACAACATGGTCATCGGTTCGGTGGTCGCGTTCGGCGAGGGCGCGCAGGTCAAGAAGGGCGACACCCTCGCCCAGTGGGACCCGTACAACGTGCCGATCCTCACGGAGAAATCCGGCAAGGTGGACTTCCGCGACATGATCCCGGGCGTCACCATGAAGCGCGAGACCGACGAGGCGACGGGCGTCATGGGCACGGTGGTCATCGAGCACAAGGAAGACCTGCACCCGCAGATCGTCCTGCTCGGCGAGAAGAACACGGTCATCGCGTCCTACTCGATCCCGGCCGGCGCGCACGTCATCGTGGACGAAGGCAAGCAGGTCCAGGCCGGCGCGTTGCTCGCCAAGACCCCGCGCAAGATCGCCAAGACCAAGGACATCACGGGCGGCCTACCACGCGTGGCGGAACTCTTCGAGGCTCGCCGTCCGAAGGATGCGTGCGAGATCGCCAAGATCGACGGCATCGTCGAGATCGGCGGCAGCGTGCGCGGCAAGCGCAAGCTGATCCTGCGCGACGCTACCACGGGCGCGGAAGAGGAACACCTCATCCCGCTGACCAAGCACATGGTCGTCACCAAGGGCGACTTCGTGAAGAAGGGCAGCCAGCTCACCGAAGGCTCCGTCGTGCCGCACGAAATCCTCGACATCTGCGGGCCGCAGGAACTCCAGGAACATCTCGTCAACGAGGTGCAGGAGGTCTACCGGCTCCAAGGCGTGGAGATCAACGACAAGCACATCGAGATCATCGTCCGCCAAATGCTGCGCAAAGTGAAGATCACCGAGCCCGGCGACACCACGCTCCTCTGGGGCGATCAGGTGGACCGACTCGACTTCGAGGCGGAGAACACCCGCGTCAGCGAGCAGGGCGGCAAGCCCGCCGAAGGCGCGCCGGTGCTCCTCGGTGTCACGAAGGCCTCGCTGGAGACGGATTCGTTCATCTCCGCCGCGAGCTTCCAGGATACGACGCGTGTGCTGACCGAAGCCGCGACCCTGGGCAAGGTGGACAACCTGCGCGGGTTCAAGGAAAACGTCATCATGGGCCACCTCATCCCGGCC
>CALMVM010000105.1:18309-28926 GCA_937873255.1 uncultured Verrucomicrobiota bacterium
CTCTCGGTTGATTTCCGCCGGAAGCCTGTTGAGAGTAGGGAAATCCGGCGTTCTTGAACGGACGCCGGATTTTTGTTGCACCAACTGCATTCGAGCCAGTGCCCCGCAAAATCCGTGAATTGGTCCGTGACCTGAAACGTGCTAATTTTACTGACCGTGGAGGCAAAGGAAGCCACCGCAACTTTGCTTGCGGAAGTTTGGTGGTGACCATTTCCGGTCACGACGGCGACGACGCCAAACATTATCAGGAGAAGCAAGTGCGAGAAATCATCCGGCAAAGCCAAGCGTCAAAATGAGCGAGAACGGCGTGCTTCCAACAGCAAAATCTCGTGTGACCGACTACCTTCAGGTGGCAGTGTGGAGTGGAGAAGACACCTGCTATGTCGGCAGTGTCCCGCCTTTGGTTGGGCCTTCGAGCGACCGTTCGTGCCGTGACGATGTGGCTGAACTTTTCCACGATCTTGATGAGATCGCGGAGGAATATCTCGACATTTTCGAAAAGGACGGCCTCCCTATTCCACTTCCGTCTGACGCGGACGCTGTCGGCTCACAATACCTTGCGATGCCTGGAGATCACATCCTGCGTTGTCGGGTGTTAGATGCCTCGCAATCCTTCTTGAGCGACGGAGCTTTCCAATACCGGGCTGGGGCAAACCAACCTTGCTTCATGCCATTACCGCGCATCGCGCCGCTCCGCGCGCCGGATCATTTGCCAGCCCGCTATCTGCGTTTCAGTAAGACTTTGATTGTGCCGATCATAGGGTTGGAACCTTTGAGTAGCGGCTCCTTCGAGGTGATCGGATACCATCCAAGTGAAAATCGCCTGTCCTTTCCAGAGACGCTATCGGCTGGTATGCAGGCTTGATCTAAGCCGAAAACCCTGCTAATAGTTGCGAAATCCGGCGTTCTTGAACGGACGCCGGATTTTTGTCCCTTAGAATCGTCACCACCACCAAAACACCGAAGGCCGAAGCAAAGACCCACCACGCGTCTGGGGCCGGGAACGTTCCCGCGTCCTGTCTTTCGCCTTCTCCTGTCACCGTATGAACGAAGATCAGCAGCCGACCGAATTGATGACCGAACTCCTCGAAGCGGGAGTCCACTTCGGCCATCAGACCAAGCGTTGGAACCCGAAGATGAAGCCGTTCATCTTCGAGCAGCGCAACCAGATTTACATCATCAACCTGGGCGAGACCGTCCGCCAACTCAGCGAGGCGACGGAATTCCTCGCCTCCGTGGCGCGCCGCCGGGGCAAGATCCTCTTCGTCGGCTGCAAGAAGCAGGCGCAGGAAGCGATCAAGGAAGCAGCGGTGGCGTGCGGGCAGTTTTACGTCAATCAGCGTTGGCTGGGCGGCACGCTGACCAATCTGACGACGATCCGCCGCTCGATCCAGCGCCTCAAGTACATCGAGGAAATCGAGAAGGCTCCCGAGTACAAGATGATGGGCAAGCAGGAACTCGCCGCGCTCGGCCGCGAGGGCGCGAAGCTCGGCCGCAACCTCGAAGGCATCCGCACCATGGACAAACTCCCCGACGCGATTGTCATCATCGACACCGCGCGCGAACTCAACGCCGTCGCCGAGGCGCGCCGCTTGAAGATTCCGACGGTGGCCATCGTGGATACCAACGCCGACCCGACGCTCATCACCCACCCCATCGCGGGCAACGACGACGCGATCCGCGCCATCCGCGTGGTGCTCGCCAAGCTGGTCGACGCCGTGATCCACGGCAGCGGCGAAGGCGGCAAGACCGAACGCGAGTCGATGACGGCGGTTTCCGCCTGATCCCGGCGCAAAGAAAGAGTCGTGAAGGAATTGGAGCGGTTCCGCACGGCGGCACCGCTCTTTCCGTTTTTACATCTAACATCCCCGAAACTCTAAATGAACCTCTTATGGCAGAAGTAACTTCCCAACTCGTCAAAACCCTCCGCGACAAAACCAACGCGGGCATGATGGACTGCAAGCGCGCTCTCTCCGAGGCCGGTGGCGACCTCGAAAAAGCCGAGACCATCCTGCGCAAGAAAGGCATCCTCAAGGCCGAAGGCAAAGGCGGCCGCAGCGCCAAGGAAGGCGTCGTGGCGTCCTACATCCACATGCAGGGCAAGGTCGGCGTGCTCGTCGAGGTCAACTGCGAGACGGATTTCGTCGCGCGCAACGACGCGTTCCGCGAGTTCGTCAAGGACATCACCCTGCACATCGCCGCCGCCAGTCCGCAGTACGTGGACCGCGACGAGGTGCCCGCCGCCCAGCTCGAAAAAGAGCGCGACATCGCTCGCAGCCAAGTGCTCAACAAGCCGGCGAACGTGGTGGAAAAGATCGTCGAGGGCAAGATCGACAAGTTCTTCAGCACGATCTGTCTGCTGGATCAGGGTTTCATCAAAGCGACTGACAACCAGACAGTGCGCGAACTTGTGAAAACCAAAATCTCCGAGTTGGGTGAGAACATCGTCATCCGCCGTTTCACCCGCTACATGGTCGGCGAGGCCATCGGTACGCCCAAAGCCGAAGCCGAAGCGCCGGCCGAGGAAGCCGTGGTGTCGTAAGCGGGATTCCAGCATCAATCCAAGACCTCCGGCGGAATGGCTCGCTGGAGGTCTTTTTGTTTTGTATGGCGCACTTTCGGCATGTTAGCCTGACTACGAGTTTATGGTTTCGGATTTGTTGGATGAACCAACCGTGAGGCAGCGGGCATTGCCGACTACCGTCGAGCAATATCATGCCTTGGCAGAAAGAGGACTGATTCCCGAAAAAGTGGAACTCCTCGAAGGGATCATTGTCGAAAAAATGCCGAAATCACCGCTGCATATTTTTCTCGTTTTGACCTTCTTCGAGTTACTGCAGAGAATCATTGGCAGTAGCTTCCACGTTCGCTCGGAGGCTCCGATTGCTTGCCGCCTTTCCGAACCCGAACCCGATATTTCGGTGGTACGTGGCAGGAAGGAGGATTACCTGCTGGCCATCCCGCAAACCGCCGAGCTTGTGGTTGAAATTGCCGTTTCGTCCATGGCACTCGACCGGCGCAAGAAGGCAATCTATGCCGGCGCGGGAGTACGTGAATATTGGATCGTCCTGCCCGAAACCCGTCAGATCGAGGTGTACACGGATCTGGTGCAATCCGATTACACCAGGAGGTACATCTTCATGGACGGGCAGACGGCGGCCTCGGAAGTGCTGCCCAATTTCCGTGTGGAATTAAAGACCCTGTTCCCCGCTTTCCCCGCTTAACGCAGCAGCCGCAACCCCGCGTCGAGCGCATCCTGCCGCCCGGGCAATTCGCGCGTGGCGTCCGGCTTCAGCAGATCGGTCGGCTCGGAAAGTTTTTCCTGCAAGCTCATCGCCCACCAGCCCACGTCCCACCACCGGCCGAACTTGTAGCCGACTTCCTTGTACATGGCGACCGGTCGAAAACCCATCGACTCGTGCAGTCCGACGCTGCCGGCGTTGGGCAGCGTGATGCCTCCGTAGGCGTTATAGAATCCTTGCAACCGCAGCAGGGCAAATAGCGACGTGTACAACGCCCGGCCGATGCCGCGCCGATGCTGTCGGGCGTCGATGTAGACCGTCACCGCCGTGGACCATTGGTAGGCGGCGCGCGGGTTGAACGTGGTCGCGTACACGTAGCCGGCGACGCCGGAGCCTGGCAACTCGCAGACGAGCCAGGGATAGGTTTCCGTGGTAGCCACGATGCGCCGGGCCATTTCGGCGGCGTCGGGCGGGACGGTCTCGAACGACGCGACGCCTTCGGTGACGTGCGGTGCGTAGATCGCGGCGACCGCGCTGGCGTCGCGTTCCTCCACCGGACGGATGATGGCATTCACAACAGGCACTTCCCCGGGATAATCGGCGCGCCGGCGGGTTGTCGAGCAAACTTTTCTCGCGCGTCCGGCGGGGGATCCATGTTACTTGTGGGCGAGCGATGAAACGTTGCGCCTGGGCCAGTACGCCGTTGTTGACCTCCTATCACGACGAAGAATGGGGAGTGCCCGTGCATGACGAACGGCGACTGTTCGAGTTTCTCGTGCTCGAAGGCGCGCAGGCCGGGCTGAGTTGGGACACGGTGCTCAAGAAACGCCCGCGCTACCGGGAGGTTTTCGACGACTTCGATCCCTCCAAAGTAGCGCGGTACGATGCGCGCAAGGTCGCCGCGCTCCTGGCCGATCCCGGCATCATCCGCAACCGGCTCAAGATCGACGCCGCCGTCGCGGGCGCGCGGGCGTTTTTGAAGGTGCAGGCGGAGTTCGGCAGTTTCGATGCCTACCTGTGGCGCTTCGTGGACGGCGAACCGGTGAGGACTTCCGGTGAGCAGCGCATCACGCGCACGGAAGTTTCCGACGCCTTGAGCAAAGACCTGAAACGTCGGGGTTTCAACTTCGTGGGCACGACGATCTGCTACGCCTTCATGCAAGCGGTCGGCATGGTCAACGACCACGAGCGTGGTTGTTTCCGCCGACGGCAAATCGGCGGCTGAACCGCCCGTCGGCCGTGGCGCGCGGCGCGAAACGTGGCATCTTGCGCGACGCAAACCCATGCCTGCCACCCTGCTCTACGAATCCCACATGCACACGCCGTTGTGCAAACATGCCATCGGTTTGCCGGGCGAGTACGCCGCCGTCGCCGAAACGCGCAATCTCAAGGGAATCATCGTCACCTGCCACGTTCCGATGCCCGATGGATTCGGCAGCGGACACCGCATGGCCTGGGGACAATTCGAGGAGTACAAGGCGATGGTTGCACGGGCCGCAGACGAGTGGCGTGGTCGCGTGGACGTGCGGCTTGGCCTGGAAAGCGAGTACGTCCCGGAGTATCTCGGCTGGATCGAAAAACTGCACGGCGAAGAGGAGTTTCACCATGTGCTCGGCTCGGTCCATTACCACATCCAGGAATATCTCGACGCGTACTTCAATGGTCATTGGCTGGAATTCCAGCGGACCTATTTCCAGCATCTCGCGGAAGCGGCGGAAACGGGTTTGTACGACACGCTTTCTCATCCCGACCTCGTCAAGAACATGCAGCCCGACGAATGGAATCTCGCGCGCATCATGCCCGACATCCAACGGGCGCTCGACCGCATCGCCAAGGCCGGCACCGCGATGGAACTGAACACGTCGGGCCGCAACAAAACGATCCCGGAGTTCAATCCCGGCCTGGAAATCCTGCGCGAGATGCGCGTGCGCAATATCCCGGTGGTCATCGGGGCGGACGCACATCAACCGAAACGGACGGGCGACCTGTTCCCGGAGGCCTTGGTGACCTTGCAGCAGGCGGGCTACGAGGAAGTGAGCTTCTTTTTGGACCGTCGGCGGCAGACCGTGCCGATTACCGAGGCACTGGCGAGCTTGACCGTCAGCTAAAAACTCCAACCGGGCATTGTCTCGTGAGAAGTGACATCGAGACGGCAATCCACTGGTCGAAAACACTGGAGGCTTTGTTTGAAAGCGACTTCGGTGCGGCCGGCCAAGGACTGCATAAAAAGATCGACAGCGTTCAAAAACACCTCCCGCACGCCACCGTGCGCAAACTGCGCTTTATCGCAACGATCCGGAATAAAATTGTTCACGAAGCCACGTATTCCAAAATCGAAGATCGCGGCAGGTTCGAGCGAACCTGCTCCGACGTTATCGCAGAGTTGAGAATCGCGGGCGGCGCTTATCGTGGAAAGCGCGCACAATTTACTTCCTCACAGAGCGATCACGGTGACGCTTTTGCGAAAGTCGCGTATGCGACCAGGTCGAATGGGTAGTTCAAATCGCTGTCAGCATGGCTTTCCGCGATTGGCGGGATCGCTGGTTTCGCCATCCCGATGGTTTACGGAGAAGGACTGACGCCAGCCCTCTTCGGGGTTGTGATCGGAGCGGTTGGTGGACTTTATTGGCGGTCCGTTTTGGCGTCCGTCGTTCTAGCCCTCGTTATCGTTTTCGTTTTTTGGCTGCTTGCGTCGGCTTGCCATTTTATCCACTGAAGGGGGGAATCGAAGCACCCCGCGAATGAGTTCGCCTTGGTCAGCGACTTTGTGGTCGCAGCCAAAGCTGGAGCAGATTACGCCCCCGCCTGCGTCTTGCCCGTGTTCAACGCCCGGTCCACGCTCTCCATGAGCTGATTCAGGTCGTACGGCTTCGGCAGGAAGCCGGTGGCCTTGCCCTTGAGCAGATTCTCTGCGTCCACGTCCAAGCTGTAGCCGCTGGAAATCAGCACGCGCAAGTCCGGGTCCATCGCCCGCAAACGCTGGAAACACTCCGGCCCGCTCATGCGCGGCATCGTCAGGTCCATCAACACCAGGTCGATCTTGCCGGCGCCACCCGCCTTCTCGAACTGCTCAATGGCCTCCACGCCGTTGGCCGCCGTCAGGATTTCGGTGGCGACCTCGCCGAGCGCCGTCACGCAGAAGTTCCGCAGGTCCGGCTCGTCGTCCACGACCATCACCACCAGTTTGCGTTGCGGCATCGGCCGGCGACCGCGCCCGTTGGCGTATTCATCCTCGCCGTTCTGCTTCGCCGTCACCGGCAGGAACGCCGAGAACTTCGTCCCCTCGCCCAAGGCGCTCGTGACCTCAATGAAACCGTTGTGCTTCTTGATGATGCCGTACACCATCGCCAGCCCGAGGCCGGTGCCCTTGCCGACTTCCTTCGTCGTGTAAAATGGCTCGAAAATGCGGTGCAACACGTCCTTGGGGATGCCGACGCCGTTGTCCTCGACTTCCAGAATCGCGTACTCGACCCCCGACGTGTCCCCACCGGGTTGCGCCTGCGTGTCGCTGCCGAGCCGGGTCGAAATCGTAATGACGCCGCTGCCGCTGAGCGCATCGCGGGCGTTGAGGATCAGGTTGATGAGCACCTGCTGAATCTGCGTGTTATCCGCCTCGACATTGGGCATCCCCTCGCCCGGCACGAACCGCACGTCGATGGACGCCGGCACCGTCGAGCGGATCATGTCCATCGTCTCGGTGACGAGGTCGTTGACGTTGAAGACGTGCAGCACTGTCGGGTGCCGCCGGCTGAACGCCAAGAGCTGCCCGGTCAGCTCCGCCGCACGGTTGGCGCTCTTTTCGATCTGGAGCAGCTTTTGGCTGGCTGTCTCGTTGCCCTTTAATTCACGCTTGAGCAACTCGGCGTAGCCCAGGATCGTCGTGAGAAGGTTGTTGAAGTCGTGCGCGACGCCGCCAGCGAGGGTGCCGATGCTGTCCATCTTCTGCGAGTGGACCAACTGCCGCTCGACTTCCTTGTCGTACGTGATGTCGCGGAAAAAGAACATCCGCCCGAAGATCTGCCCGTGCGCATCGCGGGCCGGCGTGGCGAAGCGGTGCAGATGCACCGGCACGGCGTCGGGCACGTCGCGCACCAGCGTGATCTCGTCGATCCGCTCGGCCGTCGGATCGGCCAGGAGATCTTCGATGATGGTCAACTGCGCGTCCCAATCCGGCAGGATCGGGCGCACGAGTTCCATCAGGTGCAAATAGCTGTTGGTCTCGACCTGTCCCCGGTCCAGTCCGAACAACTCGCAAAACGACCGGTTGACCAGCGAGACGACCGCCGGCACGGCTGCCGGGGGCTGTTCGATGACCATGACGGCCACGTCCAGCGAGTTGAGCATATTCGTCAGGTAGCTCGCCCGTTCGGCCGACTGCGCGGAAAGGAGGTTGTTTTCCAGCGCCATGCCGAGCAGCGAGGCGCTGTCTTCGAGCAACTCGCGGTCGAAGTCCGTCCACGGCGACGCCGGGGCCGCCGCCGCGCCGTAGCGTTCGAGCAGCAGCATCCAGCTATGCCCCGGCCGGCCGCGCAGGGTGATGATCAAGTAACGCGAAAACGCCGAAGAATCCGTCTCGCCCTCCTTGGGCTCGTTGAACGGCGCGCTGGAATGGTACACCGCCCCGTCGGCTTCCAGCGTGGGCTCCGGGCAAGCCTTGGCCCATTCCTCCGGAGGGGTGTTGGTGGTGTAGCCGACGAGCGGATAATAATCGGCCACCGCCTCGGAAACGATGGTTTGGCGGCTCCAGTCGTGCGCCTCGTCGGGACCGGCCGGGAGCATCCACAAGCAGGCGTGGTCGGCCCAGAGCAATTCACAAAGCTGGCAGACGATGGTGTCCTCGGTCGTGACGGCGTTATCCAGGAGTTGCTCGCGCAGCGATTTCTCCAGGTGGCGGCGCAGCCGGCGCTGTTCGGCCATGACCGCCGCCTCGCGGTTGGTCGCGCCGGTGGCGGGCGCGGACGACGCCGCGCCGGCGGGCAGCGGGATGTCGGGCGGAACGTTGCCGGGTTCCGGCGGGCGGGCCGGGGCCGGCGCGTGCATCGCTACGCGGACCGTCTCGCGCACGGTGCCGCGCGCCGCGCCGATGGCCGACGTGCTGACCGTGATGCGGCGCGTCTGCGGAACCGGGGCGACGATGTCTTGCATGGTGGCGAACTGCTACGTTAGAAAGCAAAAACCGGGCTAACCCTTGACCAGGAAATATCCCCGGTCCTTCTCGGTGATCGTGTGGCCCAGACGTTCCTTGACCATGAGCAGGTCTTCCCAGACCTTGCGTTTCTCGCCCGGCGACTGGTTGCGCAGCAGGTAGGAGGGATGGTAGGTCGCCATGACGGGGATGCCCTTGTAGTCGTGGAAACGCCCGCGCAACTGCCCCATCGGCTCGGCGTTGTCGAGGAGGCCTTTCATCGCAGTCGCGCCGAGGGCCACGATCACCTTCGGCCCGACGATGTCGATCTGCTCGAACAGGCACGGCCGGCAACTGTGCATCTCGGCCATCGTCGGCGGGCGGTTGCCGTAGCTCTGGCCGGGCGTGTCGGGGCGGCACTTGAGCACATTGGCAATGTACACGTCCTCGCGCTGAAAACCCATCGTGTTGATGATCTTCGTCAGAAGCTGGCCCGCGCGTCCGACGAACGGCTCACCTTCCCGGTCTTCGTCCGCGCCGGGAGCTTCGCCGATGAACATGACCTCCGCGTCAGTATTGCCCACGCCGAAGACGACGTGGTTGTGCGGCCCCTGGCCGTACGGGCACTTGCCGCAGGGCAGCCGCTCGGGGCAGCCGCGCAGTTCCTGTAAACGTTCCGCCTTGGTCTTGGACGGGTCCGTGACGGGATCGTAGACGCCCGGGGTATCCGAGGCGGGAGTTTTGGCGGATTTGGCTCTGGCGGCGGGCGGTACATCTTGCTCACCGAAGAGGGACAGAGCGTCCGGTTCATCGGATTTAGGCATGGGGGGCGTCGGGATCGGTGCTTCTGAAACAGAATCGTCCGCGGCAGGCGCGACGATTGCCGGGGTGTTTACGGGGAAATTCGACGGTCCGCGCGGACGCGCCGATTGCAAACGGGCAAGGGCGGCCGAGGACGCGCGCGAATCATCATAACCGGCGTCCCGGCGGCGGTCCAGTTCGCGCCGGACGAAATCGAGGGCGTTGGCAAACCGGCTCATCGGGGTTCGGGATCGAGGCCGAAGGCGAGGAAATCGGCCGGCAACGGGGCGCGGTATTCCTCTTCCCGCCCGGTGCGAGGGTGGACGAAGGCCAGTTTCCAGGCGTGGAGCATCGGGCGTTCGGGCGGACGCGGACCGCCGTAGAGAACGTCGCCGAGGATCGGGTGGCCGAGATGCTTGAGATGGACGCGAATCTGGTGCGTGCGGCCGGTGTGCAGGCGGCATTCGACGAGCGCGGCCGTTTCTCTGCCACCCACTGGCAGGACGGTCAACGGTTGCGCTACTGGAATGTACGTACGCGCCGTGATTGCGCTCTCCTGCGCAAGAGTTTCGCGCGCAGTGAGGACCTCCAGCACCCGGTAGTCAGTTCTAGCCGAACGCCCGTGGGACGACGGTACGACGGCCATCTTCTTGCGGTGGACCGGGTGGCGGCCAATCGCGGCTTCAATTGTCCCTTTGATCTGCCGGGGCACCCCGCGCACGAGGGCGAGATAGATCTTGCGGACCGTCCGCGCCGCGAATTGCTCCGCCAGCGCGCGGTGGGTGAAATCGTTCTTGGCCACGACGAGACAGCCGGTGGTGTCCTTGTCGAGCCGGTGGACGATGCCCGGACGCCGTTCGCCGCCGATGCCCGAGAGCGTCGGGCAATGCGCCAGGAGCGCGTTGACGAGCGTGCCCGCTTCGTTGCCCGGCGCGGGGTGCGTGACCAACCCGGCGGGTTTATCGATGACCAACAAATCGTCGTCCTCGTGGAGCACCGTCAGTGGGATGGCTTCGGGAACGAGCGCGGTGTCGGCCGGCGGCGGTTCCTCCCATGAAACCACGTCGGCGGACCGCACCGACTCGCTCGGCTTGGCCGGACGCCGGTTGAGGTGGACGTGCCCCTCGCGGATGAGCGCCTGCACGCGCGAGCGCGACAGGTGGGCGAGCGCCGCCGCGAGGAACCGGTCGAGCCGGTTGCCCGCTTCGGTCGGCGGCACGGTGAGTTCCAGCATGGCGGCGGGTGTGAAGACGACGGTCAGCACCCGCCGGGCGGCAGGCACCGGCGGATATTTTTCGAGCCTAGTCCCTCGAACCGCCGCCGCCAAGAACCAATCTCGCCCGAAACTCGCTTCTCGCGCCATTTGCCCCCGGGAAGGAGCAGATGCCGCGCCCCGGGGAAGAATGCAGAATGCAAAATGCAGGCCGCAGGAGTCCAGATAAGCGGAAC
>CALMVM010000106.1 GCA_937873255.1 uncultured Verrucomicrobiota bacterium
GAAGTGGTAAGTTGAGGCTATCCTCAGGTTTATCCGCCAAAGATGAGCGTATCCTCAGATTTGTCAAACGCCCGCCGCCTGCCACGACAGAACCGGGGTGCGCGCCGGGTGGCGGTCATCCTCGAAGCGGCGGCGGCGCTCATCGGCGAAGTGGGCTACGAGGCTGCCACGCTCTCCGAGGTGGCCGCGCGGGCCGGGTCATCCATCGGCACCCTGTACCAGTACTTTTCCAACAAGGAGGCGGTGGCGCAGGCGTTGCGGGTTCGGTACGGCGACGAGATGGCCGCCCGGTGGACGCCGCTGGTGGCAGAAGCCGCTCGGCTCAGCGTGGAGGAGTTGGTTGAACGCCTGCTCGTGGTGATGCTCGGGTTCCTGGCAGAGCATCCCGCCTACCTGCAACTGCTGGATGTGACCGCGGCTAACCGCCGCCGTCCGGCAGCCAGGAACCTTTTGCGCGAACACCTCGCCGCATTGTTTCAGCAGAAGTGCCCTGCGCTGCCGCCAAGGGAAGCGGTGCGGATCGCCAACGTGACCTTTCAGATCCTCAAGAGCCTGAACGGGCTTCTCAAGGTGGCGAGCACCCGTGAGCGGCGCGAGCTGGCAACGGAGTACCGACTGGCACTCACCGCCTACCTGGAGGTAAGGCTGCGTGACTAGGAGGAGCAGAGCAGTTGCTCAACCGGCACCTCAAGCCACCGTTTTATGAGACAGATGGATGATGCGCAGACGCTTTCACATCTTCCAACTTTGTCCCGGGTAAATCTGGACAGCTCGGCCAAGTCTCACAAAATGTGAGCGGCGATTTCTTCAAGCGCGAGCAGTTCTTACTGACCTGCTCTATCCTGGGCTGGATTCACTTATTTCCTCCACGGTGTGTAAGGGGGGGCTACAAACCTGCCGCTAACTTCGATGGGCTACCTTCCACAGGTTAGTGATCAATGCACGGCCGTTAACTCTAGCGAGAGGCAAAGCGCTGCTTCGCCTGCTCGGTGGCGGGCATGTAGAGCGACACGGCGGTCCCCTCGGGATCACGGAACTGGAAGGTCCGGTTGCCCCATGGCATGGTCTTCAGTTCGTGGACCAGCGGGACCTTGTCTTTCAGGCGCGCGTACTCCGCTTCAATGTCCTCGACTTGGAACTCCAGTAGAGCCGTGCGGTTGGCTCCGGGTTCGGCGCTGCCCTCCTGCCAGGCCCGCACGGTCTCGGCGGCCCCGATGGCGAGCGTGGCCGCCGGCGTGACGATCTCCGCGAACACGGGGGCGAGCCAGGTGGCGGTCTGGCCGGTGATCATCTCGTAGAAAGCGACCATCTTCTGAACGTCAGCAGCAATGAGGCGAGTGGAAGCAAGTTTCATGGTAAAATTCCGTGTTTTGGATCAACGTAGCTACGCTACCGTAGCGTAGCGATTCTCAAAATCAACCATGTCGAACCGGAAGACACAGGAGAGCCAACGCGCCGGGACGCCCGGCCCGAAAGACGCCAAGCAAAAGCGTACTGTTCGCTCACAGGAACGAGTACTTACCACCACCATCGAGTTGCTCTACGAGGCCGGCCTGAGCCTCAGCGTGGACGAGGTGTCGCGCCGCTCCGGAGTGGCGAAAACGACGATCTACCGGCACTGGCCGACCCGCGCCGCTCTCGTCCTGGAGGCGTGCAGAAAGCTGACGCCCGAGCCGCGGGTGCCTGACCACGGCAGCTTTGTCCAAGATGTCTCCGACCTGATCGAGACGCTGGCCCAGCTCCTGAACACTGCACGCTGGTCAGCGGTGCTGCCTTCCATCGCCGACGCCGCCGAGCGCGACGCCGAGGTCGCCGCTGTCTTCGGTCAGATCCAGGCCGGGCACGCCGCCCCATTCTGCGAGATCGTCCGCCGTGCGCAACGCCGGGGAGAGTTGGCGAAGGAGCTTGATCCAAGCATCATGACGGCCATGCTGATAGGACCGGTGTTTTACCGCCGTTGGTTCTCCCGCGAGCCGATTGGAAAGGCGTTCATCCAGGCCCTGATCCGGCAGGTGGTGGGAGCAGGATCTTTTATGGAGCAAGAAAGTGCCAAGAGCAAACAAGCGGAGTAGCGCTTCATCGTACGGGGCAAGCCGGGCGGCAGATCATCGCAAAAGAGTTTTTCCTCCGAGCACTTTGCCTTACAAGGAGTGCCACGCGTACTCGGGAACGAAGTTGTAAAGATTTAAGGAGTAGAAACCGATCCCTAAAAACCTCCGCTGGCGAGACGCTGGCTTGAAAGCATCCAGCCAATGCGGCAAACCACCGCAATTTGCCACCGGCACCGCGCCTGGCACGGTGTGGTCGAACAAGCGGGCTGGCGGTGCCAGAAAACGGTGGTTTGGCAGAACGGCTTTCGCTGTGTGATTAGCAGGGCCGCCGACCCCAGATCAATCTGGGTGTCGTGCGCGATCTTGGCGATGGTGACCTCGGCTCGGGTCCCACGCGTTTCGTCTTCCCAGACCGTTGACCTTGTCCACGCCATCGCCGGTTACCTCTGATCGGCTTCCGACGATCCGATGGCACCGGGCGCATGCTCGAGCGAGGCAGGCGGAAGTGCTGACAGACTGGTGTCCGTTGCAAGATTCGCCTCACCACCTATGTGCGGCTCGCACGAGGTATGATCGAGGAGCAAACCGCCGCCGAACAGCACGAATGACCTGCTCAGACAGAGCAAATCTAAGAATTTCCAATAATAACGGCTGCTTCCTTCCTAAATCCCAAAATAATTTACAATAAGACATATTACAAGTGGCTGATAGATATTAAGTTATGTCGTTGTTCCACATTGGTCTGACAATGACCGGCTTCGGCTATAGCTGATTGCTGTCCACCTCGCGCTGAGAAGAAGCGCCCGGTGATTCAAGCAGGCGTTCCTGGAAACTTTTGGTATGTTCGGTAGCGTGGACTGGATGGGTCTTGCAGAGCCAAGCCAGCCAAGTCCATTGTGCCGACATGAAAAATTTCCTGCTGCAAAGTGTCGCCGCGTTCGCCTTCGCGGCGCTGGCTCCCGCCGTTTGCGCCGCCCCGAGCGTCGGCATGGACGCGCCGGATTTCTCTGTGTCCGCAGCGGACGGCAAAACGGAAACGCTTGGCCAGCACAAAGGCAAATACGTCGTGCTCGAATGGACCAGTCCCACCTGCCCCTTCGTCCTGCGGCAGTACGCCACTGGCAACATGCAAAAACTGCAAGCCGAGGAAACTGCCAAAGGTGTGGTGTGGCTGACCATCGACTCGTCGGCTGAGGGCAAGGAGGGCTACGTCACTGCCGAACAAGCGACGGCTTGGATCAAGGACAAGAAGCTAGCTTGCTCCGCCTTCCTGCTCGATGCTGAAGGCACGGTCGGCCACCTCTACGGCGCGCGGGCCACCCCGCACCTGTTCGTCATCGGCCCAGACGGAAAACTGCTCTACTCAGGGGCCATCGACAGCATCGCCTCGGCGAACCCGGACGACCTCGCCCGCGCCACGAACTACGTGCGCGCCGCCCTGGAGGAAGCGATGGCAGGCAAAGCCGTGACGACCGCCACGACCCGGCCCTACGGGTGCAGCGTGAAATACTAAAGCGCCCCGCCCGCTTCGTTACGGCGACGTGATACGCAGCCGCAGGAAATCGCTGCCCGAAGTCATCGGCGCGTTGCCGCGGATCGTCACCAGGGCCGTTCCATCCCCCTGGTCCACCGGTGTGCCGACGAGGTTGGCCGTCATGTCCACCGCGCTCCAGGTCTTCAGGCCGTCGAGCGATTCCTCGACCGAGTAGCTAACGACCGCCGTTGATGACGACAGCTTCGGGAAGGTGAGGGTGAGATAGGTTCCCCCCTTGAGCGTCACGCGGCCCTGCTTCGGAAGACGTGCGGTGCCCGCCGTCATCGGATCGGAGCCGAGGGCGTATTCGACGATGTTCGGGATGCCGTCGCCGTCGGGATCGGCCGCGTCGCCGGCAACCGGGTCCGTTGCGCTGGTCGTGCCGAAGTTGTCGAAGCGCCAGTTGCCGATGGCATCCACGACCTCGAACTGGGTCATCATGCCGTCGTCCTCGTGTTCGAGGATGTGGCAATGCATCATGTAGATGCCGAGGTGGTCGGTGAAGCGCATCTTTAGCTCCAACGTCTCGCCCGGGTTGACCGCCCATGTGTCCTTCATGAGTTCGTAGGGGTAGGCCGGCCCGCCATCGCGGCTAATGCACTGCTGGTCCACGTCGTGGATGTGCACCATGTGCGTGCTGCCGGTCGGGTTGGTGAAGACCCATTTCTCCGTGGTGCCGAGGAGGGGATGCGCGTCGATGCGGTTGGGATTGAAGCCCAGGCCGTTGATCGTCCAGTGATCCGAGGTGTAGTCGAAGCTGAAGTTGCGCGTGACCGTCGGTGTGCCCAAGTCGGGCAGGGCGCGCAGGTTGGCGGGGATGCTGCTGGCGTCGGCAACGTGCTGGCTCACGCGGAACTTGAGCAGGGGCACAACCTGATAGGCATCCATCAGGTAAATCTCCTGGCCCGCGTGGCCGCTAAAGTCGACGACCACGTCCAGCCGCTCGGCCGGACCAAAGTCCATGGCCGTGCGCGTGACGGGTGCAGGCAACAGCCCAGCCTCGGTGCCGATCTGGGTGAAGGCCTGGCCCGCGCCGACGTTGGAGGGATCGGTACTCAGCGTCAGCGTGTAGATGCGCGCGTTGGCTCCGTTGAGGATGCGGAACCGGTACTTGCGGTCGGCCACGTCGAGGTAGGGCTGGTAGACGCCGTTGACCAGCACCTTGTCTCCGTACGTGCCGGACGGGTCGTAGTAGTATACGAGCTGGTTCTGAGCGTCGAACTGCCGGTCGGCGATGACCAGAGGCACCTCGTAAGCGCCCGAGGGCAACGTCTGGGGGTCGGCGGGATCGTCGAGAATGTAGAGGCCCTGGAGGCCCATCCACACCTTCATGCCCGTGTCGTCGAGGCTGTGGTCGTGGTAGAACTGCGTCTTGCCGCGCTCGTCGCCGCCGGCCTCGGTGGCCTCGTAGGTGTAGGTGCGCGAGGTGCCCGGGCCAAAGACGTAGGCGGAGCCGGTCACGTAGCCGTCATCGAGCGAGAGCGAGTGGCTGCCGTGGTGGTGGACCGTCAGCGTGCCCGCGAAGGTGGGCAGGTTGTTGAAGAAGGTGACGTAGGTGGGCTGGCCAGTGGGCCGGCGGATCGTCGGGCCCGGATAGGTGCCCCCGTAGGTCCACAGGTAGGTGGGCGGCCCGTCGAGGATCGGCGCGTAGACCGCCTGCA
>CALMVM010000107.1 GCA_937873255.1 uncultured Verrucomicrobiota bacterium
GGACGGCGCGATACACTTTGCAGACGGCGGTCGCCCGCTGTCGTCCCAACCCCTCGAAAACCATGCAAGGCATTTTCGTCCCCCTCCTGGCTGGCCTGCTCGGTACGGCCGCCACGTCGTTACTCCTCCTGCTGCCCGCGTGGCTCGGATTGCCACGGGTGGACCTCGTTCGCGCGATGGGTTAGTACATCACCGGCGACCGGGAGAAGGCGTTCGTGCCCGGTCTGGTGATTCACTTTTTGGCCGGTATCTTTTTCGGGTACGTCTATTATTGGGGCTTCCGGTTTACCCTTGTGCCGCTGACACCACTGCATGGAATGTTCGCCGGGGCGGTGCACGGGACGCTCATCATGCTGTTCGTGGCGATTGCCGTGCTCGAACACCATCCCGATAAACGTTACCAACGCCGGGGACCGATGACGGGTTTTGCGCAACTCGTCGGGCACATCGTGTACGGCCTCGTCGTCGGCTTCGTCTGCTGGCACCTCGCACCGAACGGGATGGACATCCCGCACCTCACGCAATAAGGATTTGTCTGCCTTGCCTGATACTGGACGTTTTATACATCTGCCTCCTCTTCATACTCATCAAGGATAGCAGGAGACATGTATGCCAAGTGCGGCTGAGCGGCGAGTTCACGAAGGCTATCGTAAGAAACATAAGAACAGCTTTCAGATAACGGACCTCGATCCAAAAGCGAAAAAACCGGCCGCCTAAGTTCTTGAAATACCTTCTCTCGACGTGCGCTCGGCGCAACAATGTGTAAGCGGATGTCCATATTGGGCTGAAGCGCAAGCAGATCAGCCATCCGTAAAATCCCAGAATAAATCGAGGTTGTGTGCTCCACCTCGAAAGCACGTACGATGGCTCTTCCTTTTAGCCACAAAACATCGATTTGTTCGATGGTCTTCAAAGTCGTGTCGTCATAATTGAGCGGGAGTCGTTCGAGAATTGGCGCATGATCGCCCTTCCATTCGGTCGATACGCCTGTTCGATCAGCACGGGGAATCCAGATACCCATTCCCATTCTCGACCCTATCTCCGCCAATAACGCCTGCATCCGGATAGATTCGCGGACTTCGGTTGATTTTGTCTCCGACTCCGGTGAATCCAAATCACGCTCGACCGGCACAGTGACCGACACATCTTTATCAGCACGTCGAACACGGTGGGTAGCGTCGACCCGAAAATCCTTTTCACGGACGCTATAGATTTTAGCGTCTGCCGTGGTTTGAAAGCGCAATGCCTCCTCGATTATTTCTCCATCGGCCTCTGTATATTGAACCAGACTGCCCCGGACTTTTCCAGTCCAACTTGACGCAGCTTGGCTCTGACCACGCGTGAAAGAAAGATTGTCCCACAACTGCTGCTCGTGGATCGGAATCGCTTTTTCGACGGGAAGCCAAATAACGGCGCGGACGTGAAAGCGCACAATGAATGGGTCGCTCTCCGCGTAAAAAATTGAAGTATTGTCTTCGTAAGGACCGTCAATAATTTCAAGAAGACCGACCCAACGAGAAAGTCTCGTCATATAACAAAGAAATTTATCTCCTGCTTGGATTCGACGGGCAACGTTTCGCTGCCGAGGACGAAATCCTGAAACAGTCTGGTCGGACCGAGAAAATGCCTCGTACGTCTCGGGCGAAAACAAGTCTAGAAAGTAAGACATTGCGGTAGAGCAGAGCCACACACAATCATTCAGAGCCCCGGCATCCCGCCCGAAGTCCCGCCAGCCTGCGCCAATTTGTGGTCGCCCCCGCTGTCGTCCACGGGTGCGAAGCCACGCCGCAAGACATTCTCCGTGACCACGCGCGGGAAAACGAAATTGAGCAGGTAATCGCGCCCGCCCGCCTTCGTGCCGCCGCCGGACATCTTGAACCCGCCGAACGGATGCCGTGCGACGATGGCCCCGGTGATCGTGCGGTTGATGTAGAGGTTGCCGACGGTCAGTTCGCGTTTCACGCGCTCGATGTTGGCCGGACTGCGCGAATAGAGTCCGCCGGTCAGCGCGAACTCGGTGTCGTTGGCGAACGCGATGGCCTCGGTGAGGTCCTTCGCCTTGAGCACGGCCAGCACGGGGCCGAAAATCTCTTCCCTGGCAACCCGCGCGGTCGGCGGGACTTCGGCAAAGATCGTCGGGGCCACGAAGTACCCCTCGCCTTCCGGTGCCTTGCCCTCGAACGCCAGCCGCGCCTCGCCCTTGCCGATCTCGACGTAACGCTTGATCCGCTCGTAGGCTTCCTTGTCCACGACGGGGCCGACGTTGGTGGCGGGTTCCTCGGGGGCCTGGGTGGTCAGATTGGAAGTCGCCTCGACCAGCCGCGCGAGGAATTTGTCGTAACACGCTTCCAGCACGATCAACCGCGAGAGCGCCGAGCATTTCTGCCCCTGGTAACCGAACGCCGAATACAGCGCCCCGACGACCGCCTCGTCGAGGTCGGCGTCCTCGTCGATGATGAGCGCGTTTTTGCCGCCCATCTCGCAGACGACCTTCTTTAATTGGGCCTGCCCCTTGCCCGTGCGTCCGCCGGCTTCCCAGATTTTCAGGCCGACCTCCTTCGAGCCGGTGAACGCGATGAAATCGATCTTCGGATGGTTCACCAAAAATTCGCCCACGTCCTCGCCGTGGCCGGTGAGCAGATTCAGCACGCCCGGCGGCAGCCCGGCGCGGCGCGCGAGGTCCATGAATCGCGCCGCCACGATGCTGGATTGTTCGGCGGGTTTCATGACGACGGTGTTGCCCGTCACGAGCGCGGCGACGGTCATGCCCGCGAGGATCGCCAGGGGGAAATTCCACGGCGCGATGACGAGGCCCACCCCGCGCGGGATGTACTCTTGCATGCTGTTCTCACCCGGCACGGCGAACGTCGCCTGCGGCCGGCCCAACTGGCGCATCTCGGCGGCGTAGAATTCGCAAAAATCGATGGCCTCGGCGAGGTCGCCGTCGGCTTCCACCCAAGCCTTGCCGACCTCGAAGACCTCCAATGCAGCGAGCCGGTAGCGTTCCTCGCGCATGAGGGCTGCCATCTTATCGAGAATCGCCGCGCGTTTATCGGCCGGGGTCGCGCGCCAACCGGGCGCGGCGGCGAGCGCGGCCTGCACGGCGGCCTCGGCCTGTTCCTTGGTCGCGGCAGTGACGCGCCCGATTTTCTCCGAAGGCTTGGCGGGGTTGACGGAATCGATCCACTGACCGCTCGTCGGCGTTTCGCTGCCGATGACCAGCGGCCAATCCTTGCCGAACGCCGCGCGCTCGGCGGCCAGTGCGTCGCGCATGGCCTGGCGGCTCTGGTCGAGCGTGAAATCGACGGGCGGTTCGTTGGCGAAGGGCTTGCTCATGGTGGGTTCGGAATGATCGTGGTCGCCGTTCGCGCCGTCAGCGAGGG
>CALMVM010000108.1 GCA_937873255.1 uncultured Verrucomicrobiota bacterium
GGAGTGGCCGGCGGCGGCGGTGATCTGGTCGCAGTCGAGCACGAAGTTGCGGCAGTCCTGGTTGAGAAGCGTCAGGCCGTTGAGACGCAGGGCGTCGCGCAAAAGATGCGTCGGCGTGGTGGGCTGCTCAATGATGCGCAGGAGGGTCTCCGGGCTGGAAATGGCGGCGACGCAAGCCTTGACGGACGCGCCGAGGTCACGCAGGAGCAGCTTGAGATGATGGGCGAGGGTGTCGGCGTTCAACGGACCGCTGCCCGCGCCGACCTCGCGCGTGGCGAAACCGCCGACGGACACGCGGTTGCTGCTGCCTTTGCGCAGAAGATGGACGGCTTTGAGCGCGTGTTGCCCGAGGTCGATCCCGCCGCCGGAACTGGGTGCTTTCGGCATAGTGGACTTTCCAAATAGCAAAAAGCGTGACCAACAGAGTAGAAACGGCGAAAAAAGACGAAAAAAGTTTTCGGTAGTGCGAAAGACGGAATGTCAGAAGCAAAAAAAAGAACGACCGTCGGGGGAGGTTCGGACAATTTGCCTCGACGGCTGCGCAATGGCGACGATCAACTTATGCAGTCAGACTGCATTCGCCGAATCAAGGACGGTCGATACGGCGACGATCCTCTCCGAAAACACCGACACTCCGCCACTCCATACCAGGCTCCCACTCATCTGGAAACACATCGAATCTAGTCCCGGAACGTACCCCAACACCGATCAAAAATACTTTCAGACGCTCAACCCAAGCGTGCGGGTTTACTCCTTTGGCAAACTCGTAGTCGAGGTTGAACATCGTCTCACCAGTGCCTGCTCCGCAGTCGCGGGCAGCGTCTTGGAAGAACGCCTCCAGCTCATCTTCGAGGTTGTCACGGTAGGGACCGTCCGCATGACCCGGAAAGTAGATGTAAATATTCGCGGCCACGTGCGGGGTGATTAGTCCAACTTAGTGTGGAGTCACTTCCGCGTGTCGCGCGAGCGCCGTTCCGCTTTCCTCTGCCATTCCGAGTTCCGCGTTCAGACGAACAAATCCTTCTGCTCGCTGATCCACACGAACATCTCCAGATCCTGCCCTTGCTTGAGAATCAACTCCACCGGGTCATCCTGCAACACGCTGGTGGCGATGCCCACCAGGAAAACTCGCAAAATCTCCATCGGCAGCCATTTGCGTTCCTCCTTGGTCAAAGGGGTCGGCGCGGCCTCGTCGTAATGATCGACCCACATCCGGGTGTTGTCCCACTTCAGGTCGCCCCAACCGCGCAACCGCGAACCGTGGACGTTGCGCAGGTGGTTGACCACGTTTTGCAACGCGTACGCGATGTCGAAAACCCGCTCGCGCTCCTGCACGAAGTCGTAGTCCACCACCGCCGCGATCTGGTCGGCGCGGTAAAGGACGTTCCAGAAATGAAAATCGCCGTGCACCGTCATCCACGGCAGGCTGCCGATGATCCGCGGATAATCGCGCAACATCGGTTCGAGCACCTCGCGGGCGCGGCGGCAGATTTCAATCGCCTCCTCCGTGCGCGCGTCGGGCCGCGCGGAAAGATTCCCCAGCGTGGCCTCGCCCTCGTCGAGCAGCGTCCAGGTTTGTTCGGGCGAAATGTCGTTGCGCATCTCCGGCGGCACGGGCGTCTTGCCGACGGCGGCCTCGCCGAGGATGCGGTGGAGGTCGCCCAGGGAGGTCGCGGCGGCGTTCATGCGCCGCCAGTCGCGGTGGACGCCGGGGTCGTGCGGGACGAAGCCGTGGATCTCCACGATGCGTTCGCCCCAGGTGGTCCATGATTTACCGTCGCGCGCGCGCATCACCGGCGCGGCCGGGAACCCGTGCGAGCACAGGTATTCGATGATGTAATGCAGGTACTCCACGCGCGCGCCGTATTCCTCGCCGTGCCGTGCGCGGAGGAGGAACGTCCCGCGCCCGGTGCGGAACGGGTCGGTCGTGTTGCACTGCGTCGTCAGCGGCTTGTCCATCTGGATGACGCGACCCAGGTCGAAGGCGTCGGCCATTTTTTGCAACTGCGCGAGCGTCAACTCCATGAAGGTGTCGCCCCGACCGTATTTCTCGGGGTTGAACTTCAGCGTGCGCTGGAATTTCTCGATGGGCTGCTGCGACGGCGCGTTCATGGCTCGACAATGGACTCCGTTCCTCCTGTCCGCTGGGATGCAAGGATTCGTCCGGTCCCACCCGTAGCAGGTATCGGTCCCGGAACGCATGACACGGGTTCCTTCGTGTTCATTACGGCAACGGCACCGGCCGGCCTTTGTGAACACTCACCGCCGAACCTTCCACCAAAAACGCCGACGACGCCTTGCCGGTCAGGAACGGTGCGAACCCCGCGCCGTAGAGTCCCGCCACGTCGCAGTCGAACCGGTAATCCAGCGCCCGCCGTACGCGCCAGCGCGGATGCGTCACCTGATATTCCAGCGTCCGGCCGTCGCGCTGCTGGTTGTAGCCCCAGTAGTGCTCGGTGATAAACTCTTCCTCCGACCCGGCGGCGATCTCCTGCCAGTCGCCGTCCGCGCCGGTCACGGACAGCGATTGCCAGCGGCCTTGGTCGCGCCACTCGTATCGTGCGCGCGTCGTTTCCACCTCGTGGCGCATCCGTCGGGTGAGGTAGGGTTCGTTGTAAAGCCAGCGTGCCGTGGTGGCGATGATCACGCGCGGGACCATCTCGCGCACGAACACCGTGCCGCGCCGCCAGCCCTCCGCGCCGCCCGTCTGCCGGCGCACGTAGAAACGCAGGTTCACCTCCTCGAAGTTCGTGTGGAACGGAAACCGGAAGCCGAACACGCGCGTTTGCAGGAACAGGAAACCGACCATGCTGACGTAACACCGACCCTCGAATGTATCCAGCTCCGTGCCCGGCGGGACGAGCGGCGCGAGCACGGCCGGGTCCACCTCGTAGTTGACCATCGCCAACTGCCGCCACTCGGCGGACAGGAAAACGGGGGCGGGCACCTGGGTTTTAGCGGGGTCCATTGTTCGAGCTAACCTGCCATCTTCTTCGCTGGCGCGCGGAGCTTCCGCAGCCCCGGCAGGGGCGTAAGAGTTT
>CALMVM010000109.1:0-635 GCA_937873255.1 uncultured Verrucomicrobiota bacterium
GAGCACTCCCGCCGCGCGTGATCTTCAGTTCGCACATTTTCGTCTACTATTTCCTGCCCTTCACGCTGGCGGTGTACTACGCGCTGTACGCCTGGCGTCCGCAACGGCAGCGACTGCGCAACCTCTGGCTGGTGCTCACCGGCTACACGTTCTACGGCTGGGCCGGGCCGCGCTTCGTCATCCTGATGTTCGTGACGACGAACCTCGACTGGCTCATGAGCCTCGTCATTGCGCACGACGACTGGCGGTTCTGGCGGTGGGGAGAACAAGGGTTTTTCCGAAAACCTGTCACGCTCCTGCCCAACACGCGCAAGGGCGGCGTGCGTTCGCGCGGGCAGCGTTGGGCGATCACGGTGTCGGTCGTCAGCAACCTGCTCGTGCTGGGGTTCTTCAAGTATTTCAACCTCGGCGTGGACAGCTACAACGGCCTCGCCACCAGCCTCGGGTTCACCGCCGCGCAGTGGCACAACACGCTCAACGTCGTCCTGCCGCTGGGCATCAGCTTCTACACGTTCCAGGCGCTCAGCTACACCATCGACGTATACCGCGGCGACGCCGAGGCGATGGCGAATTTCGTCGATTTCTCGTGTTTCGTGTCGATGTTCCCGCACCTCGTCGCGGGGCCGATCCTGAAG
>CALMVM010000109.1:645-3953 GCA_937873255.1 uncultured Verrucomicrobiota bacterium
TTCCTCGCCGACCAGCTCAAGCACCGCACGCTGACCAGCGACAAGATCGCGCGCGGCGTCGCGTTTTTCTGCCTCGGGCTGTCCAAGAAAATCCTATTAGCCAACCCGTGCGGCAAGATCGCCGACACCTGTTTCGACGCCGGTTCCTTGCACGCGCTCGACGCGTGGTTCGGGGCGTTCGCGTATTCGTTCCAGATCTATTTCGATTTCAGCGGGTACTCGGACATGGCCATCGGGCTCGGGCTGATGCTCGGGTTCGTGTTTGCGAAGAACTTCGATTCGCCCTACCGCTCGGACTCGATCACGATGTTCTGGCAACGCTGGCACATCTCGCTCTCCACGTGGCTGCGCGAATACCTCTATATCCCACTCGGTGGCAACCGGAAGGGCAACCTGCTCACCTACCGCAACCTGATCCTGACGATGTTGCTGGGCGGCCTGTGGCACGGCGCGTCGTGGAACTTCGTCATTTGGGGCGGACTGCATGGCGGGATGCTGGCCTTCGAGCGCCGGTTTTTCCGCCAGCCCGACAACACGATCCACTACCCCGGCGCGGTGCGGCGTGAGGTCTGGGGAGCGATGATCTTCGGCGTGGTGATGCTGGGCTGGGTCTTGTTCCGCGCGCCCGATCTGCCGCATGCGGGGCGGTATCTGGCGAACATGTTCGGCGCGGGTTCCGTGCAGCCGGGCGCGGCGCTGGTCGGCGGAGTGATCTACCGGCCGTATTACCTCGGGTCGGTAGCGATTGCGGCGGTGATCGTGTGGTTCGCGCGGCAGACCTGGGAGTGGACGCAAAACCTGACGCTGCCCAAGGCGGCGGTGTGTCTCGCGCTCGGCTGGCTGGCGCTGGTCGTGCTCGCCACGCAGGAATATAATCCGTTCATCTACTTTATCTTCTAAATGGCTGATCCCGTGCCATCTCCAGAGGAAGTGAATCCGCGCAATCCGGAGAATTCGCTGCCGTTGTACACCGAGCCGCCGTTGCGCGAAAAAAAGCAGCGTCACCTCGACCGCGAGGAGGTCGCCGAACGCGATTTGAAGGGCACGACCTTCCGGCCGGGGGCGCTCGGACTTTTGATCGTGGCGTTCCTCGTGACGATCACGGTGCCGGCCCTCATCCAGTTCGCCGCCGAACTGCGCGCGGGGCGCGGGTTCCCGTCCTTCGACGTGATCCGCACGCTGCCCAAGTGGCAGAAGGTCCACGCCGCCAGGAACCCGGCCGATTTCTGGAACCTCGCGCCGCAGGCCGACGACATCAAGGATTTCGAGAAGGGCATGGAGAAGGGCTCCGTCATCTCGCGCTGGTTGCTGCCGCACGTGCAGAACATCCTGACCCATCTCGGGGCCGGCAACGAACAGGCGTACCCCGGCAAACCGGGCTGGCTGTTCTACCGGCCGGACGTGGAATACGCGATGGGCCCCGCGTTTCTCGACCCGGCGCAAATCGACCAGCGCAGCCGTGCGCAACGCGTGCGCGCCGACCCGATCCCGGCGATCCTCGAATTCCGCGACCAACTCAAGGCGCGGGGGATCGAGTTGGTCCTGCTCCCCGTCCCGGTCAAGCCGGTGATCGAGGCAAAATATCTAGCGGAGACCGCTCCGGGAGGCGCGGCGTTGCAGAACCCGTCGTTCGCGGAGTTCAAAATACGGCTGGATAAGGAAGGCGTGCGCGTGTTCGACCCGAGCGATTTATTGATGGCCGGCAGGCACGGATGGGACAGGGACATTTATCCGCCGGACCCCGAGTATCTCGAAACCGATACCCACTGGCGGCCCGAGACGATGGAAATCGTCGCTGGCGCGCTGGCTGATTTTCTGTCGCCCGGCTGCAGGCCGGCCGCGACTTTCGCGCTTCAGGAACGGACGATTTCCGCGACGGGCGACATCGCGCTCATGCTCAAGCTGCCCGCTGATCAGACCGTCTACCGACCACAGACCGTTACCATCCACCAGGTCAACGTCGGCAACGCCCCGTGGCGCGCCACGCCGACCGCCGAAGTGCTGCTGCTCGGCGACAGTTTCTCCAACATCTTCTCGCTCGAAGGCATGGGCTGGGGCGAATCCGCCGGGTTCGCCGAACACCTCTCCTACGCGCTCGGCAAACCCATCGACGCCATCCTGCGCAACAGCGACGCCTCCTTCGCCACGCGCGAAATCCTCTCGCGCGAACTCGCCCGCGGCCACGACCGGCTCGCGGGCAAGAAAGTCGTCGTCTGGGAATTCGCCTCGCGCGAGCTTTCCAAGGGCAACTGGAAACTGCTGCCCATGACGCTCGGCCAAGTGCCCGAATCGCACTTCTACAGCCCCAAGCCCGGCCTGGAAACGACGCTCACGGGCACGGTCCAGAGCGTTTCGACGGTGCCGTTGCCCGGGAGCGTGCCGTACAAGGATCACATCCTCACCGTCCACCTGACCGAACTCGCCCCCGAAGGCATGGGCTCCGACGCGGGCAAGAAGGCCGCCGGCGGCACGCTCCAGGCGCTCGTGTATCTGACGAGCATGCGCGACAACGTGTGGACCCCGGCGGCGCGGTTGCGCGCGGGCGACCAAGTGACGGTGCGTGTGCGCGCGTGGTCAGACGTTTCGGCGCAGTACGAAAAGATCAACCGCAGCGAACTCGACGACCCGGCCTTGCAGTTGGAGGAGCCGGTGTGGGGGGAGTTGGAGAAGTGACCTCATACATCGCCCTGTTGCGCGGCGTCAACGTCGGCGGCCGGCGCAAGGTGTCGATGGCGGAGTTGCAGGCGGCGTTCGTCGCCATGGGTTTCGCCGACGCGCGCACGCTGCTCAACAGCGGCAACGTCGTCTTTCGTTCCGACCGGAAAATCACGTCCGCCGCGCTCGAAATTTTTCTCGAAACGGAGGCCCCGCGCCGCCTCGGCTTGCAGACGGATTTCCACGTCCGCACGGCAGGGGAATGGCGCGCGTTGATCGATGCCAACCCGGCATCCGACGCCGCCGCGCGCAACCCGAGCCATTTCATTGTGCTCTGCATGAAGGTCGCACCCACGGCGGCGGCGGTGGAGGCGTTGCGCGCGGCAAATCCCGGGCCGGAGATTATCCGCGCGGACGGGCGGCAGCTTTACATCGATTTCGGCCCGGCGGAGGCCATGCGCGAAACCAAGCTGACGCCCGCGCTGATGGACCGCATCCTCGGCACGCGCGGCACGGGACGGAACTGGAACACGGTCCTGAAGCTCGCCGCGTTGGCCGGAGCATCAACTTTGTGCGGTGTGTGATGGGCGCGCCACTCTCTCATCTGTCATCCTGAGGCGAGTGCAACGAGCCGAAGGACCTCGCCGCGTGGT
>CALMVM010000110.1:0-3652 GCA_937873255.1 uncultured Verrucomicrobiota bacterium
TCTGTGGGATGATAGGCGCCGTTTTGAAGGCCGTTTTTGACGGCGTCGGCGTCAAAGGCTCCGAAGCTTTGTCCGTTGCGGGCGAGATGGATTTGCATGATGGCACGGAGAATCGTCGAACGAGAACGTGCCAAGCGTGCCGACTTGCGACACCACTTCGCCGAGCCAGTGCAACGGGCGGGGTGAAGTTTCGACAGAACCCCGTCCCGTGGCAAGACTTATCGCTGCACGTGCTGCGGACTCTTCCCGCGCAGCTCCAAAACGTGGGTTTTGCTCAACTCATCAGGTTCGCCGGCACCTTGCCGCCGTTGTCGGCGAGCTTTTTCATCACTTCCTTGTGCAGCCAGACGTTCATGGTCGCGGAGTCGCTCTGGTCGCCGGTGTAGCCGAGTTCGGTCGCTAGGTGCTTGCGGGCGGTGAGGCTGTTATCCATGCCGAGCAGACCCATCATATCGACGATGGATTGTTTCCAGTTCAGCTTCTGCCCGGACTTCGCGGCGAGGGCGTCGAGGTTGGCTGCCACGTCCACGGACTGAGCGGGAACAACCGCCGGGGCTGGTGCGCCGGTGCTGGCGGCTGGCGTGGAGGATGCGGCGGGCGTGTCGGGCTGCGCGGCCGGCTCGGAGGTGGGTTTGAGGACCTTGCTGAAGATATCGTCGAGCATGCTCATAGGATTTTTCGGTGAGAGGTTGTAGCGTGAAATTATCGCAGGTGAACGTCGTGATGCGCGTAACCACATTGGAAGACGTGCATTCGGTCAGCGCCACTCGTGCTTCGGATATTTTCTTTGCAACTCCGCCTTGTGCTTCGGGTAGCTTTCGCGCCAGAAATTCGCCAGGTCCTGCGTCACCTGGATCGGTCGGTGATTCGGCGCGAGCACCTGGATGACGACCGGCACGCGGCCGGCGGCGACCTTCACGCTGCCGGTCACATCGTAGAGTTCCTGGATGCGCGCGGCGAGGACCGGCGGCGCGCCGTCACCCGGTTCCGGGTAGGTCAGCTTCACCTTGCGCGGACCGCGCGCCGTGTGCATTTCGATGCGCTCGGGCGCGTATTCGTCGATCCAAGCCTGTTGTTGCGGGGAAAGCCACGCGCGTACCGCCGGCCAGACGGCGCGTTCCTTGATGGCCTTGTACGTCGTCGCGCCGTAGCAGAGTTGTTCGATCAACGCGCGGCGGTCGTCGGGACCGATGGGGACCAACCCGAGTTCGGGCATCCAGTGGGAGAGCGCGTTGAGCCGGGCGATCCACTGCTCGACGGCGGCGTCCCAATTTTTCAACGGGCAGCGTCCGGCGAGGACTTCCTCCGCGAGAAGCGCAGCCGCCCCTTCCTTGGGTGGGTCGTCGGACAATTTTTCGTCCAGCGCGAGGTCGCGGAAACGCCGTTGCCGCCGGACCATCACCCGGCGCGCCGTGTCGTCGAAGAACACTTCCTCCGTCGCGCCGAGGTCGTCGGGGAACATCTCCTGCAGCCACGTTTCCTCGACGGCGGTGGCGAGGCTTAACAGCGTGTTGAGTTCATCGCCGCGCTGCTGGACCTCGCGCACCTCGGCCGCGACGATCAGGCGCGCCTTGCCCACCGCGCTCTCTCGCGCCAGCGTGCCGCGCCGGTTGCCGACGAGTTGGCAGCGCAGCGTCCCTTCGTCCAGACGCCGCGCGAGTTGGTCCGAAAACCCGACGAGCACGCAACGCCGAATATCCTCCGAACGATCCCGGCCGTGGTCCTTTTGCGCGTCGGGGTTGCCGCCGTGTTTTTGTTCGATGTCGAGGAACTGCGCGAACAACTCCGCCGCCTGCCGAGCACCTTGCGCATGGATGCCCAACCGCCGGCAGCGCCCGGGATCGAAGCGGCTGTTTTCCGCAAAGCGAAATGCCCTCATCAAAAGGAAAAAATCCGACTCGTGCTCCGCGCCGAGCAGGTCGTCGCGGTCCTCATCCATTTTGCGGCCCTCGCTGCGGGTGAACAGATTGCGCGACTGGGTCAGCGCGGCGAGCAGCGCGACCGGGCGCACGCAGTCGCGTTCGCGCGCGGCCAGGAGCATCCGGGCGTAACGCGGATGCACCGGAAAAGTGAGCATTTGCCGGCCGACGGCGCTGATCCGGCCGGTCGCGCGGTCGAGCGCGCCGAGATCACGCAAGAGGAGTTCCGCGCGGTCGAGCGAGCGGCGTCCGGGTGGTTCCAGCCAGCGGAAATTGTAGACATCGTCCACGCCGCTGGCCTTGAGCGTGAGGACGACCTCCGCGAGGTCGAGACGGCCGACCTCGGGCGTTTCCTGCGCGGGGCGGTCGGCGTGCTCGGCTTCGGTCCACAGCCGCAGGCAATGGCCGGGGGCGGTGCGTCCGGCGCGCCCGGCGCGCTGGTCGGCGGAGGCGCGGCTGATCTTTTCGATGAGGAGCGTGTTGATGCCCCGGTAAGGGTCAAACCGCGCCACCCGCGCGAGGCCGGCGTCGATGACCAGGCGCACACCGTCAATGGTCAGCGACGTTTCGGCGACGTTGGTGCTGACGACGACTTTGCGCCGGCCGGGATAAACGGCAACGGCGGCGTCCTGTTCGGCGGGCGGGAGTTCGCCGTGGAGCGGGCGCGCGAGCCACTGACCCAGACGCGGATGATGTCGGATCTCGTTGAGCGTGCGGCTGATCTCGTACGCGCCGGGCATGAAAACGAGCGCGTCGCCGGCGGGGTGAGCGGCGGCGAGTCGGGCGAGTTCCTCGGCGGCAAGTTCCCACGCGGGAATCCGGTCGAAGGGCGCGGGGCGGGGGAGGTACTCGGTCGTGACGGGAAACGTGCGTCCGCGTGAGACGAGCGTGCGGCAGGGCGCGAGGTATTTTTCCAGGGTGCCGGTTTCGAGCGTGGCCGACATGACGATCAGTTGCAGATCGGGACGCGTCGTTTCCTGAATGCCGAGCGCGCGGGCGAGCGTGATGTCGCCGTAGAGGTGGCGTTCGTGGAACTCGTCGAAGAGAATCGCCGCGACCCCACCCAGCGAAGGGGCGCCGAGCATCTGTCGCAGCAGGATGCCCTCGGTGACGTATTCGATCCGGGTGCGCGCGCTGGTGACGTTGTCGAGGCGGATGCGGTAGCCGACTTCCTGACCCAGAGTGGTATCGCGTTCGCGCGCGACGCGGGCGGCGAGCATCCGCGCGGGCAGACGGCGCGGCTGGAGGACGACGACGCGGCCGCGTTCGCCGAGCAGACCGGCGTCGAGGAGCATCTGCGGGACCTGCGTGGATTTGCCCGAACCGGTCGGGGCCTGGAGGATGAGTCGTCGGCTGCCGGCGGGATCGCGCAACGCCGCGACCAGGTCGTCGGCTAACTCATAGATGGGCAAGCGGTCTTCGGAGGGCATGGGTTCGGCGTCGCCGGAAGATCGGACTTCCGCCCCCGGCGTCAACGTTTGCCGAGCACGGCGCGCAAGGTTTCTTGCAACGTCGGTCCCAGGTCGGACGGCGGCAAGGCGCGGCGGCGTTCGGCGTAACGCGTCGGCGCAACGGTCAGGTCGCGCACGTCGAACTCCGGCGGCACCACTCCCATCGTTTGTTCAAAAAACCGCCTCTGCGTTTCCTCGAACGGAAAGCAACGCCAGAACGCGTAAGCATCCAGACCGGCGTTGAGCGCGACTTGCGAGACGGTGGAGGACACGGAGTAAACG
>CALMVM010000110.1:3662-5250 GCA_937873255.1 uncultured Verrucomicrobiota bacterium
CGACTTCCAGATCGGATTCCATCCGTAAGCCTTCGAGTCGCAACTATGCCGCCTCCGTGGTTTCGGCCGGGTGCGGACGGTAGACGAGGTCGGCGTGCGGATACGAACGCCGCAGGAAATCGAAGCAAACGTTCAGGTGCTCGACGTAGAGCGCCGGGGGCAGGTTTTTGACCAACCGGAAGGGCGTGCCGAAGAAAACGACCCGACGGTGGGAAGGGGCACCATCCGGCGGAGCGGCGAGAGCGCGCAGATCGGGGAAACGCGCGGGGACCGTGCGTTCGCCGGTGCCGGGGGGGCGTTCGCGGCCGGTGTTGCTCATGACCACGACGACGTCGTAAACCTGTTCGGGATCGCGCCGCAGCCGGACGAGTCGGACGCCGTCGCCGCCACGGTTGCGGCGTGGCTTGAGGTGGAGCGTCCGCTCCAACCCAAATAAGGGTTCAAAAACGCGGTTTTGCAGCCAACCGGCCGTGGTGAAACGGTACCGACCTGAACCCGGCGGTCGGAGGAGTTCGGTGTGCCGCACGCGCGGCAGACAGAGCACGCGCCGGGCGTGACGGAAGGCGGCGCAGGCGGCGTTGGCCAGACCCGTCACCCCGGCCAGGCAGAGCAACGCGTCGCCGTGCGCGGGATCGAAGGGCAGGGCGGCCAAGGCGCGCTGCCGGGCGGCGAACTGCCGGTGGACTCGCGGAAGGTCGAGCAGCCCGCGACAGGCAGTGATCCGCTCGAAAACGTGGACGGAGGCGAAACGCGAGCGGAACATTTCCCAGCGGGTATTTCGCCACCAGGGCGAATTTTCCAGGATGAGCCGGCAGCCTCCCGGGAGCTGTTCGGCCATCGCCCGGGCAGCCGTCAGCGCGGCTGGCAGGTTGTCGGGCCGGGTGGCGACGACCCAGAGCTGCGGCGGACCCATGGACCGGATAAGTTTTCTAAAGGTTGTTTAGCGCGGCGATGGTGTTTTCATCGTTGTCCGCATCTTTTGTGCGGCCGAGCGCCCGCTCGGCCTTGGCGCGTAGCAGGTAGGCCCGGACAAATTGATCGTTGCGTTTGATCGACTCGCCGAAAGCCTCCATCGCCTTCGTGAAATCACCTTGCCACAAGTAGACACGTCCCAGGTTGTAGCGGGCGAAAGACGATTGCGGGTTGAGCGCGATGGCTCCGTTGAAGTCCTGTGCGGCCCGAGAATAATCGTCCAGCCACGCGTAAGCCATGCCGCGCATGCAGCGTTCGTAGGCATCCCACGCGTCGCTGTTGACCGCCGCCTGCAAATGAGGCTTGGCTTCTGCGGACCGTTTCAGCGAAGCGAGGGCATCTCCCAGGAAATACTCGGTCAGAGGATCGACGGCCGGGAGCGATGCCGCGCGGTTGTAGTCCGTGTTTGCCTCGACGTTTTTCCCCAGATAGCTGTAGGCTTCCGCCTTTTGGTAGTAGGCCTCGATGGACGCTGGATCGAGGAGAAGCACCCGGTTGTAAGCGTCCTCCACGTCGCCCCAGCGCGCCGCCATGACCGCGCTGCGCGCGTAGACGAGTGCGTCCTGTAGCGTGGCGGGATTTTGTGCCTTCGCCTCGGTCTGCGAAGACATCGGAC
>CALMVM010000111.1:0-4911 GCA_937873255.1 uncultured Verrucomicrobiota bacterium
AAGGGCGACATGCTTTACCGTCCGCTCGGCACCACGGGGCAAATGGTTTCGATCATCGGCATGGGCGGGTTCCACCTCGGCAAGATCGCCACCGAAGAGGAAACGACCACGCTCATGCGCAGCGCCATCGACCGGGGCATCACCTTCATGGACAACTCCTGGGACTACAACCTTGGCACCAGCGAACTGCGCGCCGGCAAGGCGCTCAAGGACGGCTACCGCGACAAGATCTTCCAGATGACCAAGGTGGACGGCCGCACCAAGAAATCCGCGATGCGCCAGATCGAGGAATCGCTCACCCGCCTCCAGACCGACCGGCTCGACCTCGTACAGCACCACGAGATCATCCGCATGGAAGACCCGGACCAGATTTTCAGCGAGAACGGCGCGATGGCGGCGTTCCTCGAAGCGAAGAAACAGGGCAAACTGCGTTTCATCGGGTTCACGGGGCACAAGGACCCGCTCATTCATCTGCGCATGCTCCAGGTGGCCGAGGCGAACGACTTCCATTTCGACACGGTGCAAATGCCCATCAACGTGATGGACGCGCACTATCGTTCGTTCGCCGCGCAGGTGCTGCCGGTGCTGGTGCAACAGAAGATCGCCCCGCTGGCGATGAAGACCTTCGGCGCCCACTACATCCTCGACACGAAAACGTGCGACCCCATCGACATGCTGCATTTTTCCATGAGCCTGCCGGTGTCGGTGGTCATCACCGGGATCGACAAGCCGGAGATTCTCGACCAGGCGATCCAGGCGGCGAAGACGTTCAAGCCGCTGAGCAAGGACCAGGTGGCCGCGCTGTTGGCGAAGACGAAGGTCGCGGCGGCCAAAGGGGCGTCGGAGCTTTACAAGACGACGTGGCAATTCGACAGCACGGCGCAGAACCCCGAGTGGATGGGCTACGAGAAGAAGCAATCGACGTAGTTTGCGAGCCGTAGGTTGCGGGGACCACGGGGCCAAGCGGGAAGACCAAAGCAAGTGTTGCCACCAGACCTCTGTCATCCTGAGGCGAGTGCAACGAGCCGAAGGACCTCGCAATGGGTACTCGCCTGCTTTTTGCTAACGGCCTGACCACGTTTGATTTTTTCCCTCTGCGGCAAGGCGTGAGGCAAGCGTGTACCTGACGGCGAGGTCCTTCGGCTCGCGGAACTCGCCTCAGGATGACAGAGGTCTGGTGGGTAACGCTTTTCGCTGGCTTGCACCTCGCGGCTCTCTGTCACTCAGCTCCCGAATATCTTCTGATACCACGCCTTGTCGTCTTCGCCTCCCTTCGGGCCGTCGGCACCGAAACCCATTTTCTTGTAAATGTCGGACACGTCCCAGCCGGTCAGATCGGCGAGGGCCTTGGCCTCCTGACGGTGGCGCGCGGGCAGTCCGGCCTGATACTGCTTGCCCGCGTCGCACTTGGCCTCGCCCGTCCACGGGTGACGCAACACGTACCGGCCCTGGAAATTCGTGCGGTCGCCCGTTTCCTGGAACACGAGGTCTTCAGGAAAATGCGCCCGGTCGTAGCGCACGTGCAGCCGGGTCACGAACACGTTTTGCGCGCCGCTCGCCGGCGGTCCCGACCGGTTGCGCCGACCGCCGCCGTCCGCGCCGTCGAGCCAGAACACGCCCAAGCCCTTGAGTTCGTCGTTGGTCAGAGGCTCGGCCGCGCACGGGTCGCACCAGCCCATGTCCCAGGCGTATTCCTCGAAGATCGTGCTCATCTTCTTTTCCTTTACCTGATGGTCGAACATCGCCCGGTAGAAATCTCCGAATGTGTCCTTGGCGTAGAGCGGCACGTCCATGCCCGTGGGCAGCTTGGTGGTGCGGTAGTTCGTCGTCTCGATCCGGCCGCTCTCGGTCAACGCGAGGACGAATAATTCCTGCGGCCCATCGGCGTTGACCATCCCCAGGCGGATCGGCAGCATGAACTTCGGGCTCACGTACGCGACCTGGAGCGGACGCAGGAAATTGAAGCCCGCCTTCGCCTTGGCTTCGAGGTTCACCTTGGCCACGAAGAAATGCATCTTCTGCTTGATGTAACCTTCCAGGATATCGCCCGCGCCGGCGGGAATCTTGTAACCGCTCTCGGTCAGCCACGTTTCCAGGCCCGCGCTCTGTTCGCCCGAGAGGATGACGATGTCGTATTCGACGACGGTCTATTGGGCCTCGATATTGACGACGAGGGCGCGGCCGCGTTCCTCCTTGGCGGACCCGGCGGTGGTCGCAGAGGCGGGCGCGGCGCGCATCATGTCCACCACCTGCGGCCGGCATGGGTCCTCGTCCCAATACTCCACCAGACGCGGTGCGGAATAGGCGTCGAGATGCTCGACCGTCGCCTGGTTGCCGACGTGGATCTGCCCTTTTTCGAGGAACGTCGGCACGGGGATGACGACCGCGAAGTCCTTCGCGTCGCCCTCGAAGTCGTTGACCATCGTCAGCACGGTCTTGTCCCCCTTGCGGGTAAGCACGACCTTGGAGGCGTGGTTGAAGAGCTTGGTGTCGGCCTTGGCGACGTAGAACCCGCAGAAGGCGCGGGCGTCAGTGCTCAGTGCCAGGAGGCAGGCCAGCAGCGTAAACAGGGTGGGTTTCATGGAGTTGGGGTACGGGTTCGGATCGGGTGGAGAAAACGGGCGACGCGCGCAGCCAGCGGTAACGGTCGCCGGGCAGCAGCCAGTCGATCAGCGGTACGAGCAGCGAGAACGCCGCGAGGCTCCAGAGCAGGCCGTTCGTGCGGAAAAGCCGGAACTGCACGTACCAGCCGCCGCAGGCCACGAGCACGGCGAACAGGAGTCGACCCGCGCGTGAGTCAGGCGTCGTGTGCGGGTCCGAGATCATGAAAAACGAGAACAACAGCAGCGTGCCGCTTTGCAGGCGGTGGACCGGGATTTCGACGGGTTCGTTGAGGTACGCCGAACGCGCGAAAAGCAGCCCGAGGTAACACGCCAAAAACGCCAGCGCCACGTCCGCCCGGCCCGCGCGCGTGACGACCAATCCGCCCGCGCACACCATCGCGAACGCGAAAAACGCCACGCTGCCCCATTGTCCCGGCGACACCCACGCGCAGCCGTCCGCGCACAACAGCAGCAGGACCAGCGCGAAGTTGGTGGGATTGAAGAGGTGCTTGCCCTTCCAGCGCACCAGGAACTTGCTGGCGACGGCGGCGGCCGGCGCGGCGGCGGCCAGCCAGAGGGAGTTCGTGCGCAACAAGAGGCAGAGCGACAGCCCGGAGATCAGGGCGCTGCGGGGCTCGAACGAAACCTTGCCGCCGCCGAAGGCGAGGGTGCAAAGCCACTGCGCGGCCAGCACGGTCAGCAGCGTGACGGCCGCCTGCGCCGGACCGATCTCGAAGTCGAGCGCGCGCACGCCGTAGAGCAGCAGCCCCGTCAGCGCCGTGATCTGATAGACGCGGGGATCGCGGAAAAAACGGCGGGCCGGCGACACGGGCCGATCATGCAAAACGGGTGGTTCCACATCAAGGGAACGTGCTGAAACCGGATTTCTTAGAGAATTTTTCGCCTGCCCGCAGCGGACGGGAGCTACCAAAACTACCTGTTATCCTAGCGCAGCGAGGACCCCGCCTGGAGTACCAGCCCAGCCTTCGGCTCATGCCCGGCATGGAAGCCGCCGGTGGACGGGTACCACGCGGTGAGATCCTTCGCTGCGCTCGGGATGACAGATGGGTTGGACGGACGCGTAACCACCCGATTCTAGCTTCCAGCATTCAACTCCTACCACTCCCGTCTAATTTGCCCCGGACGGAGCGAAAAATGGTTGATCGGTCCCCGACTTCCTTGCTACAGCGACTTTCAACGTGATTGAGCGATATGGCAGTGGTAAGTTGTCGCCGCTGAAGGCGTCTTCAGAGGATTTGCGCGAGCGGGTGCTGTTGGCAGTGGACGCGGGCACACCGCACGCTGAGATCGTGCGGGTGCTGCGGGTGAGCTTGGCCAAAGCGCGCACCCAGGAAGACTTGGAATCCGCCATCGCCGCCGCCCTGGCTACCCTCACCAGCGAAGACGCCCGCAGCTGGTTCAACCACTGCGGCTTTCCTATCGCTCAATCAACCTGAAAACCGCTGTAAGACACCCAAGAACCCGCACTCCGACGTGTCCGCGTCAGGTTCTCCCGCACTTTGTGTGGATGGATCGGCACGGCAGCCTTGCCGCACAGGTTTGTCCCTCTGGGATTGTTCCGTATTGACGGGAGGTTGGCCCACTTCCACACAAAGTGCGGGAGAACCTCAACGGGGCAAGATCAAACCCGCTTTGACTATCCAACGCACGGCGTCAAACACATCCCGCAAAGCGTGAACACGTTGCGCGGCATCCTCTCGGATCAAGGTCAGGTACGGGGCGGCGGAATCCTATTTCCCGTCGCTGACATCGGTCGGATAAACTTTGCGGCTCATAGCCGCAGTTTACTTCACCTCAAGTTCATGACAGGCTCTCAGATTCAAGGTAACTCCGTTGGCGGCTTTTTGGAGGCCGCCCAAGCTGTTGCGTTCTTGCGTGTGGTTGATCAAAAAAAGCAGCCGCAACGCCTACCAAACCCCATACGCCGTTCTATAACTGCTGATAGACTCGGATGCTAATGAGTTCGTAGGGCTTGAACGCCACCTCGGTAGCCGTTTGGTTTTCACAAACGTTCGCTTCCGTGAGGTCTGTGCGCCGGACTCGCCAGCCAGGCGCAAGCCGCAGGCGGCAAATCCCGCGCCGTCCCAGGGTTTCGTTCAATCGCAAGATCCAGCCGGTTCCATCCTGCGTCGGCTTCGCCCAAGTGGCCGCGAGCGAGGAACCACCGTCCAATCCGAGCAAGGGAGCTTCTGTCGCGCGGCCCAGGTAGGCAACGGGCGGAGTGAACAACAGATCGCAAAGCACGGAGGGGAGCTCTTCGCGCGGTGTCTCCTCGCACACGCAGCCC
>CALMVM010000111.1:4921-7359 GCA_937873255.1 uncultured Verrucomicrobiota bacterium
TCGGCTTCGCTCATGCGCGCGTTGCGCAAGAGAGAAATCCCGACCGCGCCGTCCCGGCAGGTAAAACCATAACGCGCCTCGGCGACGATGAAGAATCCCTCCCGTTCGCCATCATCCGCCACGGTCACCCATCGGCTGCCGACACTCTCGAACCGCGCTTCGTCCTGCGGCTGCCCGGTTTGCTGCCCACGCTCCACGCTGCCGAACGGCGCGCCGAACCTGGCATTCCGGCCGGCGTAAGCGGTAGGAAACCATTGTTTGAGCAGCGCGTGTGGTTCCCACCAATCCACCGTGTGCTCAATGCGCAGAACACTTTCCCCGGCCTTCAGAGTGTAGCGGGTGCTGATCTCGCTATGCCGGCCCACCGGTCCTTGAAAGGCAAGGGTTGCCTCCAGGCCAGTGACCCTCTCTTGAGTCATTGGTCGCAATCCTGCAACGGCTACCCCCAGTGAGAGCGTTTGACGGTCCAGCTCCCAGGCGTCGAAGGCGTGAGGCTGATCGGGGTAGAGGGTTAATCCGGCGGCCGGTCCGGCCAGTGCGACGGGGTGCCCGTCAATGATGAGACTGACAAGGCAGCCGCCTTCGTCGAACTCCGCGCGGAGCCGGCCGTTGTCTAGGAAATCCGGCCCAGCCTCGACCGGCGCGATGTCCGCCACCTCCGACAGGTCGGCGACCGGGCAACCTGCCAGCGGCGGCATCTCGACCAGCCGCGCGCGACCGTCGGGGCGTGTTACGATCTCGCGTCGAGGCACGGGCAGTGGATTAAAGAGCGCCGGCGTGCCGCCGCCCCGGCCAAGTTCGCCGGCACATGCTGACAACGCCTCGGCGGTCAGGGTGCGCAGCTCCGGGTGCGCCTCGTCGTACACCTCCGCGATGGAAGAGCCCGGAACGTAGTCGTGGAATTGCGCGAAAATTAGCCGTTCCCAATAGCGCGCGTCCAGTTCACCCAAACCCAGAACACAACGCACGGCTTCCCAGCTTTGCAGGGCGCGTTCCAGGGCGCGGAATTCTTCCTTGAGCTGGCCGTGGGTGGTCAGGGTGCCGCGATGGTATTCGAGATAAAGTTCGCCCTGGTAGACGGGAAGCCGTTCGCGCACCTCCTCCAGTCCCAGATAGAAATCCTCGATCCGGCCCCAGCGCAACGCGGGCAGGCCGCGCAGGCTCGCCAGGCGCCGGGCGCGCTCGCACATTTGCTCGGTGGGTCCGCCTCCGCCGTCGCCGTAGCCCGTGGCGATGAGGAACTCGTCGTGCACGTCGCTCTGGCGGTAGGCGCGCGCGCTGGTGTCAGCCTGGATGACGCTCACCTCGCAGTTGTAACCGGCTTCCTGCGTGACGTGGGCGATGACTTCGCTGCCATCGTGACCGCGCCAGACGAACGAGGAAAACGGGAACCGGGTGACGTTTCCCCAGGTCAGCTTCGTCGTGAAAAATCCTTTCACCCCCGCGCCCCGCATCAACTGGGGCAGGCAGGCCGAGTAGCCAAACACGTCCGGCAGCCAGAGCACGCGAGCGAGCGTGCCGCCGCGCAGATCGGCAAACGCCCGCTGACCGACCAGAAAGCTGCGTGCCAAGGCCTCACCGCAGGCCAGAATCGTGTCACTTTCCACGTAAGCGACCCCGGTTGCTTCCCACTGACCTTGCGCGATGCGAGCGCGCACCTGCTCCAGCAGGCGCGGGGTGCGGCGGCCGACCGCTTGGTAGCTAGCTGGCTGTGTGTAGTTGAAGCGGAACTCGGGGTAGCGCTCCATGGTCCGCAACGCGGTAGAAAACGTGTGTGCGGCCTTAAAGGTGCCGATGCTCTCGGGCCACAGCCAGACGAGGTCGATGTGCGCGTGGCCGGTGAGCACGCCGCTCAGCAACGGAGCGTCCTCGCGCAGTTCATTGTAGATCCCGCGCAACGCAGTCCCGAGGGCGGACAGGCCGCCCGCATCGTAGGTGTTAACAGCGTCGTCGAGGCGTCGTGCGAGGCGACGGTAGAGGGGTGAAACGTTCTCGACCGGCGCGTGGTAACCCGGGCCTTGGGACCATTTGGCAACGTCCAATGGCACGTTGGCCTTCCACTCGGGATGGAGCCATTCCAGCAGCACGGCAAGGTCGTGCCAGGCGGCCCAGGCTTCTTCGTGGCGGCGCATGAGCGAGGCTTCTTCCCAGCGGCTGCCGAAGCGGTGATCGATGGGATTGGCGTCCGCGTGCCAGATGCCCGTTTGAAGACAGATAGCTTCCACCCAGAGTTCACCGGAAGCTCCCGGCGGCAGCGGTGCGTGGCGATGGGCCACGTCCAACCCGTAGTAGGGTACGCCATCCAGGTAAAGGGTCGCTTCGCCCTGATCATCCCAGCGCAGGAAACGCGGCTCGGCATCGCTTGGAGGTTGCGGCGGCAGTTCCACCCGGAACCAGCAATGCTCGAACTTCCTGCCCCAGAAGTACGGGGCCTGGAT
>CALMVM010000112.1:0-3376 GCA_937873255.1 uncultured Verrucomicrobiota bacterium
ATGGATGATCTGCGAATCGGCATCGACCTCTACGCCGCACCGTTCGCGCAGGTAACGCGCGGCGGCGCGCTTGAGCAGCTCGCCGCCGTTGTCCGAGTAGCCGCGATTCTCCGGCTTGCGGGCTTCCGAGGCCAGCATGTCCACCACGGCGGGGAACGCCATCTCGTCGGGTTCCCCCACCCCGAGGTCAAAGAGTTTCGCGCCGGGATTGGCGGCCTGCGCGGCGCGTTTGGCGCGCTTGATCTTCTCGAACTTATAAATGGCGGTGTCCTTGCCGAAGCGGTTGCCGCCGATGCGCTCGGCGAACAATTCCTGGAGATAAGGTTCCTGGGTCATGACAATGGGAATGGGTCCGTTGGGGGCACGATGCCACATCCCGGCCCGCTTGCAGGCCGAATGTGCGCGCCCGCGCTCACAACACGCGCTGCACGAACGCCTCGAACGCCCCGCCGAAGAGTGCCTCCACGTCCCGCCGGATCTCGGCTTCCGTGACGCTCCAGCCGGTTTTCGCCAGCGCGAGATATTTCCCTTTGAGCACGTCGGCGACCACGCGGCGGGCATCGCGCCAGCGGGGCACCAACTGTTCGAGCACGCGGGCGTTGGAATGATGCGGCGTCATGCTCTGGCCGAGCAGCTCGACCCGCAGCCGGGTTGCCTCTTCCATCAGCGACGGAACCCCCGCCAACCACGAGCAGCCGAAGACGTGCAGGTTGCGGAACTTGCGCGCCAGCACGCACAACTCGTGCTGGTTTTCGCGCGCCAGCGCCGTGAGCAGGAATTTGTGACGAGGATGCGAGCCGATCAGGCGTTCGTAGGGAGCGAGGTTCACGCGTTCGGCGGCGTCGCCGGCCTGGTGCAAAGACGGGTTGACCGCGCGGCGCACGCCGGGGATCAGCGCCAGCGGCCGGTTGGTCTCCGCGCAATGCGGCAGCACGGCCCCGTCGAGCAAACGGGCGGCCGGCGAATCGGCCCGATCATCGAAGTCCGGCGGTGTGGCTGCCAACAGGTAAAGCGGATCGATGCGCTCCGACCAATCCGCCAGGAAACGCCGCACGCCGTGGAAGGTCGCCTGCGTCAGCGCCGGCTCCACCCGATAACCCTGCTCCGCCAACCGCTGGGCGGCGGCCGGCCAATCGTTCAACAAAGCGTCGATGCGCAACGCGCGCGTGAACCGCCGGTCGGGCGTCCCGCCACGTTCCCACACGGCGCGCTCGCCTTCGTCGAACGGCGAATTCGCCATGCAGATCGTCCGCACGCCGGCCAGGTCCATCACGCGCAGCAGCAGGCCCTCGACGTGGTGCGCCGAGTACCAGCGGCGGATGGCATGCAGGTCGCGCGATCCCGCGCCCAATTCGTGCAGCGCCGTGACGACCGCGCGCGTTGCCTCCGACAGCGGCGTTCGCTGGACAAATAACGTCGTCCAGATCAACTCGGCCTGCGTCGGTTTGTCCAGTTCCCAGAAACGCTCGTACGGCAATTCCCAGTGCCGGAAACCTTCCGCGACCAGCGAATGGAACGTCAGCAGATTGTCGATCCCCCACCGCAGCAACCCGCCGAACGAAGGCGCGAAAAGGTGCGTGTGGATGTCGTGCGCGGGCGTCGAGAGAACGACCCGCTCGACGGTCGCGCCCAACTCGCCGGCGGATAATGCGGGAGCGGTCACGGCGAGAGGCAATCGGAGGAGTGCCGCGGCATGTCGCGTTCTACGCGCACAGATGCTCGGAAACGTAGCGGAAACTCTTTTCCACGGAATCGAAAGGATCGCCTGGACAGATGTCCTGCTCGACGATGAACCACTGGCACCCGCTGCCCTCGGCAGCGGCGATGATTTTTTTCCAGTTCAGGTTGCCCGAGCCGATCTCCGCGAAATCGGGCTTGTTGTCGGTCATGAACCGGTAGTCCTTCATGTGCAGAAGCGGCAATCGACCCGCGAGCCTCTCGCACCAATCGACCGGGTCGCCGCCGCCGTATTGAATCCAATAGGTGTCGATCTCCGCCTGCACGTGAGCGGGAGTGGTCGACTCGTAGATGGAATCCAGGATCGTCCGCTCGCCGAGTCGGACCAGTTCGATGGCGTGGTTGTGGTAGGTGAGGACCAACCCGGCCTCGTGCAAGACCTTGCCCGCCGCCTCCAGACGTTTTGTCAGGCTCTCGATCTGCGCCTGGTCGGCGAAGTCGATCCCGCTCGGATACGGATAGGCTGTATAGGTGCAATGCAGCTTTTCGAGACGCTCGACCACGGCTTGGGGATCGGCCAAAATCTGGTCGCTCGGCTCGTGGGTGGCGCACAGCGTCAACCCCTCGCCGTCGAGGATCGCGAGGAGTTCAGCCTCGGGGATCGGTCCCAGGCCGCTCGCCTGCACCGCCTGGTAACCAATCGCACGCACCTTTTTCAAGCTGGCGGCGATATCTGCCGGTGTCTTGAGGTGGTCACGCAGGGTGTACAATTGAAGGGCAACTTGTTCGATCTTCATGGGGACGGGGTTTTGGTGGGAGGCTAAAACGGCAGTCGGCCCGACGGTGGCGCGGCGTTACCGGCTGAAAGATTGGCCGAAATCTGAGGCGACGGAGGCGTTGGACTTCGGCGCGGTCTTCACGTATTTCGACGTGGCGATGAGTTCCTGAAGCCTGGCCTCGTAAACGGCGGGGTCGAGCGGCAGTTCAACGGTTTGCTGCTGGAGGGAAGAGTAGATCATGGCGTTGGCGAGTTCGACGGAGTGGAGGCCCTCGGCGGCCGGGGCGAGCAGGGGCGAGCCGTCGAGGATGGCGGCCACGAAGTTGGCGATGATCTCGTTGTGCTGGCCGCCCGCCCCCCTGGCCTCGGGCAAGCGCACCTCCCACGCCTCCGGCCGCGCGAAGCCGGCTTGGCTGGTGCGGCAAAACTCGCTGCTGGCCGTCTCGTTGCGCCAGTAGCTCAACTGCCCGCCCTCCAGCACCACCCGGCCCCGCTCGGCGGCCACCTCCAGCCGGTTGGTGCCCGGCGCCTCGCCCGTGCTGGTCACGAACGTGCCGGTCGTCCCGTCGGCGTACTCGAAGAAGGCGCTCACGTCGTCCTCCACCTCAATGGGGTGGTAGCGTCCCAGGGCGCAAAACGCGCGCACGCGACTCGGCTGGCCGAAGAGCCACCACCACAGGTCCAGGTTGTGCGGGCACTGGTTGAGCAGCACCCCGCCGCCCTCCCCGGCCCAGGAGGCGCGCCAGCCCCCGCTGGCATAGTAGGCGTCCGTGCGAAACCAGTCCGTCACCGTCCAGGCCACCCGGCGCACCGGGCCCAACTCGCCGCTTTGCAGGAGCGCGCGCAGCCGCCGGTAGCGGGGATCGGTGCGGTGGTTGAACATGGCCGCGAAGACCAGCTCGGGCCGGGCGGCGGCGGCGG
>CALMVM010000112.1:3521-3769 GCA_937873255.1 uncultured Verrucomicrobiota bacterium
CTGGCCCGTGCCGACCTGGGCGGCATGCGCGGAGCCCATGTTGCCGAGGCCGATGATGCCAAGCCGAACTTTGTCCATAATCGTCAGAGCATTTAAGAGACCGCTTCGGCCAAAGCAAATCCAATCAACCGCCGATCCCTCGCCTAGCAGCAAGCTTCATCACGTTCGCCGGCCGGCCGACTTCGCCAGACAATGGACGCTCAACATCGCACAATTTTATTTCACTGATATTTATCACTGTTATATTT
>CALMVM010000113.1 GCA_937873255.1 uncultured Verrucomicrobiota bacterium
CGCCACGCCGAGCGCGATGATCACGGCGCAGCACACTCCCAGCACCACGCAGGTCCACACCGCCTTGGTGCGCCAGTCGGCGTAGATGTCGATGACCGACATGCCGACATTCTGCACCAGGGGGAAGTCGCCCACGCGCAGGTAATGGTAGAGGCGCCGCACGCCGTCGATCCGCGACGTGTCCTCGTACTCGCCCTCCGGCGCCAGGGCCAGGTTCCCCGACAGCACGGCCGACATCCCGTTCGTGCCGATCAGGCCGGGGTCGAACGGCTCCCGCATCACGATCACCCCGTCGCTGCGGAACAGGGTCAGCGACCCGGAAGAGCCGAGCCTCATGCGCGCGAACAGGTGATGAAGGTAGTCGAGCCGGAGTGTGCCCGTCACCACGCCGCCGAAGCGGCCGTCCGGCCTGTTCACGCGTCGGCTGAGGTCGATCACCCACGCGCCGTCGGCCTCGTTACGGTGCGGGTCGCCGATCAGCAGGCCGAGATCGGCCCGGCCCGCATGGGCCTTGAAGAAGGCCCGGTCCGCGTATCCGGTCGGGCCCGGCGGCTGCGTCGTTCCCGACTCGGTCGTCTCGACGCCCCGCTCGTCCACCACGGCGATCGAGCCCAGGTAGGGCGCCGTCACGACCCGGTCGAACAGGATGTGGTGCCGGAGGGCCGGCGGGGCCGCCATCACGGTCGGGTCCGCCAGGCCGTCGAGGACGCCCCGGAGCGACAGGTCGTAAAGGTCGAGGTTGCGGGCGAGGTCCTGGGTCAGGGCGGTCGACAGGTTGGAGGCCGCGACCGACGCCTTGTCGCGCTCCGCCACCCGGGCGGTCCAGAGCAGCGCCAGGCATGCCGCGCAGATCATCACCAGCGTCGCGGCCAGGACGAGTTCGGCCGAGCGGATCGGCAGGCCGTAGACCGTCACGGTGGAGCGTGGAGGACTGCTGTTCCGCATGGGGCCGAGGCGGTTGAACAATGGGATGGTGCTGTCGATTTCGCCATGGTGCGCGGGGGGCCTTAAAAGATCGCTACACTTCCGTCGGGGCTGGCCCGGCGTCCTCGGGAGCGCTCCCTTGCGGCGTTCTCGCGATTTTGTGTTCCATCGCAACGACCTCGGCGTGCAAAGCATGCCGCTGACCGTCATCGTCATGGCGCTGCTGGGTTTCACGGGCGTTTTCCTGCTGGAAGGCCCCTTCGAATATCTCTACCGCGCGCAACTCCCGACGATCCTCGGCCGGCTATTCGTCGAACAGATCGCGCCGCTGACCACCACCTTCCTCGTCATCGGCCGCTCCATCGTGTCCATGACCGCCGAACTCGCCAGCATGCGCTTGGCGCGCGAGATCGATTCGCTGGAAATCATCGGCGAGGATGCGGTGGAATTCCTCCTGTTGCCGCGCGTCCTGGCGCTGGCGGTGGCGCTGCCGATGCTGACGTTCGTGGCGTTTTTCGCGGCGATGGTGGGCGGTTATCTGGCGGAGGCGCGGCTGCCGGGCGCGCAGGAATTCGGCCGGTGGGCGGCGGAGTTTTTCGGGATCGGCAGCCCGCGGGTGCTTGGGGTCGCCATCGCGGTGCGGCCCGGGATGATGGTGATCGCGGTGGGCAAGACGGTCGCGCAGGCGTGGGCGGTGGTGGCCATCGGTGGCTTCTGCGGACTCGGCGCGCGGTTGGATCAGGAGGAAGCCATCGGCCGGGCGGTGCGGCGTTCGGTGGCGTGGTGCATCGTGGCGGTGACGATCATCAATTTGCTATTCGCCGTGAGCTTCCCCAGTTAAGAAGGACGCGCGCAAATGGTGGCCGACTCGATCATGACCAACCCGCCGGTAGTGGCCGCGCCGGAAGCTTCCCCTATCGAGTTGAGCGTGCGCGGGCTGCGGTTGTTCCCATCGGTGTCGGCAACGCTCGACTTCGACCTGCGCGCAGGCGAGGTGCTCGTTGTCCTCGGGCGCAACGGCACCGGCAAGAGCCTGCTCGTCAACCTCCTGGCCGGCATCTTCCCCGTGCCGCGCGGCACCGTGCGCTACGGCGAACTCGACCTCGGCACGACGGCCGGCTTGCTGCGCGCGCGCCAGGGGCGCTTCGGCGTCGTCTTTCAACAGCCGGCGCTGCTGCGTTCGCTGACGATCTACGAGAATCTCCTGCTTCCCCTGCAACTCGCCCGCCAGGCCGCCGGCGCGGGTCCGTGGACGCGCTGGACCGAACGCGCCGCCCTGCGTGAGGAGGTCGCCCATTTGCTCGCGCTCGTCGGCGCGCCGGCCCGCTGCCTGGACTTATTTCCACACGAACTCAGCGTTGGCGACCAACAGTGCGTCGCGCTGGCCCGTTCGCTGGCCGGCGACAAACGCGTCCTGCTCTGCGACGAACCCACCGCCGACCTCGGCCTCGACAAGGCGTTCCAGATCGACGAACTCCTCGCCAGTTTGCTGCACGGCGGCCTGCTCTCCGCCGCCGTCCTATGTACGCAAAACCTCGAAACGGCCTTCCGCCTCGGCACGCGTTTTTTGATCCTCGGCGACGGCGAACGGCTCGGTAGCGCGGAGCATTGTGACTGCGTGGAGGAACTGCGCGAACGCCCGGCGTTCCAGCGATTGCTGCGGTTGCCTTCGGAGGCGCTTTTTTGGAGCGAGCATTCCGCCGAAAAACGCCCCGCCGCGAGCGTGAACCGGTTCGCGCTGTAACTCATTTTTGTCCCTGACCCAATCATGAGACGCTTCACCTTTCTGCACATCGTCCTGTTCGCCTGCATGCTCGCGGGTGTCATCGGGTTGGCGGTGTGGCTTTACCAGCGGCTCCAACCCTCGCAGGGGGTGACGTATTATTTCTACGTTCCCGACAGCAGCGGACTGCCCGAGGGGACGGAAGTGAAATTCCACGGACTGCCCGTGGGTCAGGTCGTCCACGTGACGCTCGACGAGAAACAATCGATGGACCTGCACGAGCCGGCGTTCCGGGTGGATTTCCAGATCAACCCGCAGGGCCAGCGGGTGTTCGGCCTGTGGTCGTTTGAAAACGTGATGCTCGGCAAGGAAACCCCGCTCATCGGCGCGACGGTGGTCACGCTCGTGCGCGAACGCATGCCCGGCGGCCGGACGCCGTCGAAGGGTCCTCTCAATCTGCTCCCGCAAGCCGACGGGCTTTCCGACGAGTTGAACGCCATCGTGCAACGCGCGGGTCAGGCGGTGGACGACGCCCGCGCGGCGTTGCGCAACGTGCGCGCCTCGCTCGGCGCGCGGCCGGACCGCCTCGGCGATGACCGTGCGGCCAACCTGCAATTTGCCCTCCAGCGCGACGTGTATCCGCTGGACTACGGCGAGAGCGACGGCGTCGGGCGGCCCACGCGCGTCGGCAACGTGTTGGGCGACCTCGCGCTGGCGGCGCGTTCGTTCGCGGCGGCGGGTGACAACATCACGGCGGTCACACGCAACCAGGGGCCTGTGGACAACGCGATGATCAACGTCAGCAAGCTGATGAGCGACCTCGACGACCCGAACCAGACTTTTCTCAGCACGATGGCGGAATTCAAAAAGACCGCCGCCGGGGTCACGGTGGATTTTGCGAAGTACGGCAAGCTGGCCGACCGCCTCTCGCCGGGTCTGGATAAGATCGTGAATGACGCCGGCCAGATGACCGACACGCTCAAGCGCGAGCCGTGGCGCATCATCTGGAAATCCACCAAGGAGTACGGACCGGCGGCCTCGCCGACCCCGGCACGGGTCGCCAACGATTCGCGCGGGGCGCGCGCGGCGGCGGCACCGACGCCGACGCCGAAGAAAGGGGGGCATTGAAGATGCGCTTTGACCTGCTTTTCTCCAGAATTGTCCACAGATTACGCAGATTTCCACAGATTGGGAGAAAGGGGAAAAATGCTGGTTCGCTTTCCTCCATCCCCTCTCTGCAATCTGTGAAAATCTGCGTAATCTGTGGACAATTCTGGGAGGATTTTCTGAGACCGCTGTCCACCTTCAAGACAAGCCGTGGAGTCGCGTGGCTGGTTTGCTTGCTGCTCGCCGTGGGCATCGCGCGCGCGGCCGATCCCGTCGGCCTCGCGCCACTTCAGGAGGAGATCATTAATAGGCTCTACGGCCCCGTCGAGCGGCCGGCGGATTTGGAGGAATTTGCCGCGCGCGCGGTGGCGCTGAAAGTTCCCGACCAGACGATTGCCGAGGCACGGCTGGCGTTCGGCATCCGCACGCGCACGCTCGACGCGCGGCTGGAGGAAACGATCCGCCAGCTCCACCGCCTGCGCGAGGACCATGCGTGGCGCAAGGAGGATTCCCGGCTTTTCAACACCGACACCGAGGCCGAAGGCGTGCTGTGTTTCGCCAGCGCTTTGTTGGCCGACCGCGCCGGCAATGCGCCCGAGTACGAACGCTGCATGAAGGAAGCGTTCTGGCTCAATCCCGGGTCGGGTTCCATCCTCGCGGGCGAATTGCGCGTCCACCGCGACATGGCCGACCTCCTGAAGCTGCGCGTGCCGATGCACAAGCCGCTCAAGAATTCCGTCGGCGACGCCAAGACGATGACCGACCTCATCGGCAGCAACAACGCGCTGCTGCTGGTCTTCTGGACGAGCGGCAACGACCTGAACGCGAGCCTGCTCGACACCCTCACGGATTACGCCGCCAAGCTGGAGCCGCAGAAGGTCATCGTGGTCGGCATCAACGTGCAGGACCTCCACGGCAGCGCGGAACTGGAGCGCAAGAAACACAACATCAAAATCCCGTGGCTGGTGGATTCCATCGACCGGCCGATGTCGAAAATCCTGCGCGTGGTCAACACGCCGACGGCCGTTCTCGTGCTGCCCGACGGCACGGTCAGCTACCACGGGTTTCCGCGCTCGGCGGCGCTCGACTCGGCGCTCAAGGTGTTGAGCGTCGATCTTTCCGCGAATTGACGCCGGGCGCGGAGGCGGGGACATTGCGGACCCGCTTTCATCGTTTACATCCGACCCATGCCCGCCAAATCCAAAGCCCTGACCGAAGTCCAGTTCCTCGCCCTGCTCGACAAGGTGCTCGGCAAGATCATGCCCGACCTGAACCTGCGCACCGCCATCCAGGAGGAGGTCGCGCGAGAAATCCGCATCATCAACAAGCTCGCCTCCTTCACGAAGTTCGCGGAGAAGGACTCGGTGCCCGACGGCACGCCCGCGACGGTGGAAGAACTCCAGAACCAACTCGCCGCGACGTTCGGCGACGACGCGAAGGTGGAGGTCACGCCTGCGGAGGAGGAAGGCGGCAGTCTGGGGGTCGAGATCGTGTTGCCCGACCGCACGGTTAGCAGCCAGATCAAGGTGCAGCCGGGCGGCGGGGCGGGGGACAATGACGGCGATCCGACCGCGCCGTTCGTGCCGTTCCCGGTGACGCTGCCGGCGGACCCGGAGTTGGTATGGGTGCTGGCCCGCCGCGAGAACCTCGGGCCCGACGAGGCGGCGCGCGCGTTGGCATCGATTGAAGAGGAATACTGGGCGTCGAAGGCCGGTCAACAGCGGTTGCGCAAGGGGGCGGAGCGGAATTTTGCGGAGTTCATCGAGAGCGTGCCGTCGGCGGCACTGTTGGATAGTGGGATGAAGAGGCACTACAAGGAACCGGAGAAAATCCACGCGTTGCGCTTGGTCGGCGCGAGCGGAGGCGAGCCGACGGCTCCGGCCGCGAAAACGAAGCCGGCCGCGAAACCGGTGGACACCAACCTGGATCACCTGTTCGCGCCGAAGGAGGAGGCGGAAGGCGGGGGCGAAGATGAGCCGTCTTGGGACGCGTGAACAAGTGCGCCGCAGGCGTCGTCACCAAGGTAGGGATGGCTCTCCGAGCCGTCCGTAGAATTTCCGGCGAGGCGCGCGGTGCGCACGAGAAATCATCCAAGCCAATTTACGGACGGCTCGGAGAGCCATCCCTACCTTGGTGACGCCGCCTGCGGCGCAACGTTTTCACCAGTTAGATATTATGAGACCCGAACCGAAAAAA
>CALMVM010000114.1 GCA_937873255.1 uncultured Verrucomicrobiota bacterium
GCGTGACCCCCAACCTGCGCATGACGCAGGTGGAGCTCCACGACGGGCTGGTCGCGCGCTCGCAGAACCGCTGGCCCTCGCTGTTCCGCGACGTTGGCGCGGTCAACGGGTTGCTGGCCCCGCTCTTCGCGGCGGGCTTCTACTACAAGACCTTCATGGGGCCGCGCTTCCTCAAGGGCTCGAAGCTCTGGGCCAAAGTATTCGAGCCCGCCATCCGCCGCACCGCGGGCCTGGGCCGCGCCGCCACCCTGCCCGGGAGCCGCGCGCAGGAGCAACGCTTGACGACCGCCGACCCGCGCGAGGGGTACTCCGTCGCCAGTGAGCGCGCAGCGCCGGGTGATTTCCAACGCGCCGACCGGCAGGGCCGCGCCGTCGCGGGTGTTGGCGAGCAGGTCGGCGTCGTTGCGCCACCACTCGACGGCCTGCGGTTCGTTCGCCGAGGCGGTTTGCCATGGCCCCCAGCGCACGCCGAAAAGCTCGGCGTCGTCGGGGCTATCCGGCGGAAGAAAAAGAACCGCCCGGCCGGCCGCGGCGTGTTCGCGCAACTGCCGGGCCAGCACGTCGTCGGCCTTCGGCAGCGCGGCCTGCCAAACGATCAGCGCCGTGTCGGCCCACGGGATCTCCGCCGCGCGCCGCACGGGCAGGACGGTGGCGGCGTACTTGCGCGATGGGTCGGCGGGGGCGTTCAGCGCGGCCACGAGCGGGTCGGACACGGACGGGTCGTCGGACACGATGACACTGCGCAGGGTCGGGGGCTCGTCGAAGACGAAATGGAACGTGTTGTTCGCCGCCCATGCGTCGTTGGGAAGCTCGATCCGGCCCCAACCGCGTTTGGTCGTCTTGTCGATGGGGATGGCGTAGCCCTGCATGGCGAAGCGGTTGTCCTTGAGCGCTACCTTCGCGGTCGTGGCAGCACCGTTGATGACGATGCGCAGCGGCACGTCGAGCCCCTGCGCGTCGTCCCCGGAACGGGTCACTTGCAAGTCGAGGAGGAGTTCGGCTTTTTCGGCGGATTCACGGCGTTCGACGCGGTCCACCGTCACGGCGAGATCGCCGCGCGCCGATTGTGGATAGCACAGGAGATGGAAACGGACACCCTGGGTCGCGCCGAACGCCTTGCGAACGGGTTCCCAACGACCGCCGGCTGCGTCCCAATCGCTCGCCTGCAAATCGCTGAGCACCCACACGTCGGTGCGGCCGGTCTTGTTGGCCGTGATGTAGTCGAGCGCGTTTTGCAACAGGGCGGGCATGTCGGCGCGGGTGTCGGTCGCGGCGGTCTGCGGAAGGTCGAGCAGGGCGTCGGCTTTGGGGAGCGAGATCGGTTTGCCGAACGCGCTGTCGATGAGCACGAGACGCGAACGCGTGCCGACGGCGTCGTTGATCGCCTTGGAGAGATTGCGCAGGCCGGCGACGCGCTTGGTGACCCCGGTTTGGGTGTTCTGCTGTTCCATGCTGGCCGAACGGTCCAACAGGATGAGCACAGTGTCCGGCGCGCCGCCCGTCAACCCGAGCCAACCACCGGCCAGCGGGCGGGTCACGACGAAAATCAGCGCTGCCACCGCGAGCACTCGCAACGCGAGGATCAACACCTGCCGCAGGCGCGATAGGCCCTTGTTCATGCGTTGCGCGGCTAATAGGAACATCATCGCCGCCCAACGCACCTGCCGGCGGCGGTACAGGTGGATCAGATGGACGACGACCGGCAGCGCCGCCAGCGGCAGTGCGTAGAGCAGCCAGGGGGCGAGGAACGTCATCGGGCGGCGCGTTTCGGCAGGCGGCCCAACAGGAAGCGCACGAGCACCTCGTCGTACGCCTCGTGCAGTTTGACCCGGTGATAATCGACGCCCGTCGTGCGGATCGTCTCGTCGAGGTCGGCGAGATATTTCTTGACGGCGGCGCGGTAGTTGCGCGCGATGAGCGACGGGTCGGCCAGCACGACCTCGCCGCCTTCCATGTCCACGAAACGCGCGGGGCGGTCGAAGTCGAAATCGAGTTCCTGCTGGTCGAGCAGGTGGAACATCGCCACGTCGTGCTTGCGGAAGCGCAGGTGCTGGATGGCGACCTTCAATTCGTCGGGTTGGACGAAAAGGTCGGAAAACACAATCACTAGCGCGCGCTGGCGGATTTGTTCGGCGGCATCGTGGAGGGACTTGATGAGCGTCGTGCCGCCGGTGGCCTTGATGCCGTTGAGTTGGTCGAGGACGACGCCAAGGTGGGCCGCGCCGCGTTTGGCGGGGACGTTGGTCGGTTGCGCGGCGAGCGTCCACAGGCCGACGCCGTCGCCCTGTTGCGCGGCGAGATAGCCCAGCGTGCCGCCGAGTTGCTTGGCGTAATCGAGCCGCGTCTTACCTGCCGACCCGTAGCCCATCGAGCCGCTCGTGTCGAAGAGCAGGCACAAGCGCAAGTTCGTGTCGGCCTCGAATTCCTTGATGTAGAAACGGTCGCTGCGCCCCCACGTGCGCCAGTCCAGGCGGCGGGTGTCGTCGCCGGGGACGTACTTTCTGTATTGCGCGAATTCCAGCGATGACCCGCGCACGGGGCTACGGGGATTACCCGAAACGCTGCCGAGCAGCGCCTGCCGCGCGTGCAGCGGCAGCGCTAGCAGGCGTGCCAAGACGGCGGAGTCTAAGAACGTGCGAGGATTTGCCATGGCGGTGAGCAGATCAACCGATGGGAAATGTCGAAGATCAAGAGTCTCCGGGCCTGAGATCAGGCAGTTGAATCATAACGGAAAATACCTCAGGAGAGGTAGAGAGAAAGAAGCGGAAAAGAGTCCGGACAGGTGGATGCGTCGATGCGATTGCTGCTCGCAAAGCGTCTCCGTCTTCTCTGGAATTGACAAACCCTCCGATCCACAAACTGCCGCCCGCGCCGGTGAAGGTCGTGATCTTCACATTGGCGAACCGGTTATCCTTCTGTATCTGCGGCCGGATCAGATCGGCATGCTTCCGAGCAGCTATAAGATTTCGAAACTGTGATCCAGGCAGTCCAAACCACGTTATCCCAATTGCGAGAAATCCAACCAGCAAAATAATGACGATGCGGGGCAGACCCGCACGCTTTGCGACAGGGGGCGACGGCGGCACATCAGGCAATGTGTCAGTCATCGAACGATACGCGGTCACGCCGCCTTCGCCAGTTCCTCAACCAGCCGCTTCGCCACGTCGCGGCTGCTGACGCCTTCGCTCTCGGCGGTGAACGTCGTCATCACCCGGTGCCTCAAGACCGGGTCGGCCACTTCCATTACGTCCTCCATGCGGACGACGTAACTGCCGCGCAACGCCGCCCGGGTCTTCGCGCCGAGAATCAGATATTGCACCGCGCGCGGGCCCGCGCCCCAACTCACCAGCGGCTTGAGCCAGCCGGGGGCCTCACCCGCGTTCGGGCGGGTGCGTCGCACGAGATCGACGGCCAATTCGTAAAGGTGGTCCGGCACGGGGACGCGGCGCACGAGGTCCTGGAAGGCGATTACTTGTTCGGCATTGAGAACGTGTTCCAGCTTCGGCAGGGCCATGCCCGTCGTGTTGCGCGCGATGGCGATTTCCTCGGCGCGCGAGGGGTAATCCACCCCGATCATGAACATGAACCGGTCCAACTGCGCCTCGGGCAGCGGGTACGTGCCCTCCTGTTCGATGGGATTTTGCGTGGCGAGCACGAAGAAGGGTGCGTCGAGATGATACGTACGCCCGGCGACTGTCACGCGGTGTTCCTGCATCGCTTCGAGCATGGCGGCCTGCGTTTTGGAAGGCGCGCGGTTGATCTCGTCGGCCAGCACGATGTTGGCGAACACCGGCCCCTTGGCGAACTGGAATTCGCGCTTGCCGCCCGGCAATTCCTGCAAGATGTCCGTGCCGGTGATGTCCATGGGCATCAGGTCGGGCGTGAACTGGATGCGGCTGAAGCTCAGCGACATCGTCTCCGCCAGACGCGAGATGAGAAGCGTTTTCGCCAACCCGGGCACACCCATCAAGAGGGCGTGGCCGCGCGCGAACAGGCAGATCGCCAATTGCTCGACGACGTGGTCCTGGCCGACGATGATTTTCTTGAGTTCGGTGGTCAACCGTCCGTAGGCGGCGCGCAGTTCGTCGATGGCGGCGACGTCGTCTTCGGGCAGGGTGAAAGGAGCCGGGCGGTCGGACATGGCTAGAAAGAGAGAGGCGGGGAAGGGTCGGCGTCGTTAGTCAGCGTTACCCGCCGCCGCGTTCAATCGTCGCGGGCGTGGATGCCGACCCATCGTTGCCCCTGCCCGTGCTTATCAGAGCGTCCGCGGGCGGTCAAACCCAAACCCCGGTTGGCTGCGGCGCGAGGCTGACCGGCGAGGATTTCGCGTGTTCCGACACGCACAGCACGCCGTCAGCATGCGAATGTTGGCCTTGGCAGGTCCGTTTCACCCTTTTTCCCATGGCCCATTCATTCGTCACTGAAGACCCGGTTTTTGCGACGGCACCCTCCGGCATGCCCAAGCGGCGCGTACTGGTCACGGGCGCGGCGGGTCGGATCGGCTCGTATTTCGCGGAGCACAGCCACGAAAAATACGACCTGCGGTTGACGGATGTTTCCTTCGGCGAGCGCCGCGACGCGTTGGCCGCGCACGGCGAACTGCTGGAAGGCGAATTGCACGATCTGGCCTTTCTCAAACGCGCCTGCGAGGGCATCGACACCGTCGTCCACCTGGCCGGCAATCCCAACCCGGCGGCGGTGTGGAACGACCTGCTCGAAACCAACATCATCGGCACCTACCAGGCGTGCGTCGCGGCCGTCGCGGCCGGGTGCCGCCGGATCATCTTCGCGTCGTCGATCCACGCCGTGTCGGGCTATCCGCCGGACGTACAGGTCAAGACCGGCGAACCGTCGAATCCGGGCGACCTCTACGGGGTGACCAAGTGCTTCGGCGAGGCGCTCGGGCGTTATCTATCCGGTCAGGAGGGCATCTCGTTCATCGCGTTGCGCATCGGGGCGTTCCAACCGTCGAAGGCGGCGAGTGACCCGGCCAAGCTGGGGTGGCTCAACCACTTCGTGTCACGGCGCGACCTCGATCAACTCATCAACCGTTGCATCGACGCGCCGGACAGCCTGCGCTTCGCCATCTTCCACGGCCTGAGCGACAACACGTTCAAACGCCTCGACATCTCCGACGCGCGCGAACTCGTCGGCTACGCGCCGCAGGACGATTTCGTCGCCATGAATCCCGCGACCCGGGACCTGCATTTGCACGACGTGATCGACACGCAGAACCAGAACCACAACCCCGCGAAATCCGGCATCCGCGAACAACTCTGACCGCTGCCCGCGCCGGCGGGCCGACCATCACGGGCGCTGCTTGACGATCTCGACGTATTTCGCCTCCAGCTTCGCGTAGCGTTCCTCCAACGCTTCACGGGTGCGGCGTTCCTCAAATAACGTGCTCTCCAGTTCGCGGATACGCTGCTGGAGACTGATGCGGATGCCGGTGCGGACAGGGCCCTCGCCGCCGTCGGTATCCTCCGGTTCCTCGGGTGGAATCGTCAGCGTGCCGATGGCGCGCACGGTGGTCGTGGTGCCGTCGCGGGCGTTGATGAGTTGGGTGTCCCCGTTGATCTCGCCGAGGTTGAGGAACTCCTGGAGCGCGCCGAGCGTCGTCGGACCGTAGAGTTGGTCGGAGGTCAGCTCGATGAGCCAGTCCATGCCGAGTTCCGGCACCATGGGGGCCTTGTGCCACGTTTGCTGATCGGTGGACACCTTGTCGAGCGGGGAAATCTGCGCGCTGGTCGCCCAGGAGCTGAGTTGCTGGAAGTTGACGGGGCCGAAAACCTCGTTGTTCTCGGCCTTGAGCAGATACAGGGCGGTGGCAGTGTGGTCAATCATTGGGGGAGGACGGATGACTGCGAAAAGGAAACGCGTTCCTGTACGGCATTCTACAGAGATGGATTCACTTCGGCAACGGTTGTTTTGCGGCGTGCCAGGCGGACGAAAGCCTTGCGTTGCGGCCGGAAGAAATCTAGACTGTGGATAACTATGCCAGAGCGCACTCAAAAACCTCCGACCCCGGCTCCCTGGGAGCCCAAAGGTGGCGACAGCGACGGCCCGAAGTCGCCCGACGTGTCCAAGCCCGACACCAAGGACTTGCTCCAACGCATGAAGAAAGTGGACCCCAACCAGTCCAAGCGCTACCGCCAGCGCACCGGACAGTAAATGAACTTCCCTCCCGCCGCGCCCGGCGCGTCCGCAGGTAACCCCGACCCGGGCGACTTCGCCGCGTTGCTGCAAGCGCGCGGCCTTTATCCGCCGCCGGCCGTTGCGACGAGCGGGCCCGCGTCGGCGTCGGCGATCCCGACCCAGACGCAGGCGACGACGATCCTTGCCTTCAAGTTCGCCGACGGCGTGCTCGTCGCGGGCGACCGCCGCGCGACGGCCGGCAACATCGTCGTCTACGACCGCGCCGACAAGGTGCTGGAGATCGACCGGCACTCGGTGATGGCGATTGCCGGCGTGCCGGCGACCGCGTGGGAAATGGCGCGCGTGCTGGAGCACTCTTTCCAATATTTTCGCCGCACCCAGCTCCAGGAGATGAGCACGGGCGGGAAGGTCCGCGCGCTCTCGAAGTTGTTGCGCGATAATTTCGGCTTCGTCATGCAGGGCGTCGGCGTCGTGGTGCCGCTTTTCGCCACGTACGACACCGCCGGACCGGAGCCGGGCAGCAAGCTGTATTTTTACGACGTGATGGGTGCGAACTTCGAGGTGGCCGAATACGCCGCCACGGGGTCGGGTTCGCCGGCCGTGCGCGGCGTGCTCTATTACGAGAACACCTGGGGCCGCAAGCCGCTCAGCGAGTACACTCTCGAAGAAGCACTCAACCTGACGCTCCGCGCGCTCGACACCGCGTCCGAGGCCGATACCGCCACGGGTGGGGTGGACCGCCACGGGCGCATTTTCCCGATGGTCAAGATCATCGCGGCCGAGGGCATTCGCACGATCACGGACGACATGCTACGCGGCCTTTTCAATGGCGGTCGGCATCCGTCCGCGCAACCGCTCTCCGCCGGCGTGCCCATCGGGTGAACCGACCTACGGCTGGACCCATCCCTTCGTTTGCATGATTGAGGAACCCTTTCGTTTCGTCGAGGCCATCGCCAACCGGCGCGAGTACATCGAAAACCAGATCGCCACCGGCAGCCCCATCGTCGCGCTGAACTACGCGGGCGGCATCCTGGTGTTCACGCTCGGGCGCGAGCGGCAAAAGGTGTTCGAGATTTACGACCGCATCGCCATGGGGGCCATCGGGCACCCGGGCGACATCGAACGGCTGCGGATGACGGCCATCGAACTCGCCAGCACGGAAGGTTTCACGCGGTCGGCCAGCGACGTGTCGCTGCGGCGGATGGCGAATTATTCGATCAGCCCCGCGTTGAAAGCCGCTTTCGAGCAGATCTACGGCGCGCCGTACCTCGCGCGGGTGCTTTTCGTCGAACTCGGTCCCGACGGCTCGCAGAACACGTTCCTGCGCGTCGATTACGATGGCTCGATCCAGTCCAACGGCACGCCGTTCTCCAAATCCCGGCAGGAGTATGCTGTCCTCGGCGGCACGCGTGCGTCGGCCGAGCAGATGGAGAAATTCCTCGCGCGCGATTACAAAAACGGGCTCGACTTGGACGCGGCGTTGCGTCTCGCGCTGGATACTTGGACGGCGGGTTTCCTCGTGTTCGAGGGCGACAAAAACCCGGAGGAACTACCGGACGAAGGGACGCTCAACCGCACCCGCCGGGAGCAGCTCGAAGCCGCCACCGTCGAGGCCGCCGTGCTCGAATCGAAGGTGGCAACGCCCGCGACTTTCCGCGGCCTGACCGACGGCGAACTCCGGCCGCTGCTGGAAGGCAATGCCTGACGCCGACGAGCCGCCGCCTCCTGTCGAACCGCCGACCGCCGAGCCGGCGAACATTCCCACGCCGCCGCATCCGGAAACGGACCCCGGTGAAAGCACCGTGCTGCCCGCGCAGCCGGCGAGCGGTGTGCAGACCGCGTTCCCCGAGACAGATTGCGAGGGGAGCACGGTGCCGCCCGCGCCAGCGATTCCCGCGAGCAAATTACTGTCGCTTGAAGCGCCTTTGACCGAGGCTCCGCCCGCGCCAGTCCGTCGTCGTTTCGAGGGGCCGCCGGGAGCCGATGGAAAACTCTCGTCGCATGTCTGGCGGCGGCATTGGTGCGGCGTGGGCGGGGTGGTCCTGCTGGCGGCGTGCGTTTGTGCGTTGATCGGCGGTCCTTGGCCCGCGTGGCGCTGGAACACGCCGACTCCCGAGCGGCCGCCACCTGGCGGGGCCGTGGCGGTCATCATCGATCCCGGCCACGGCGGCGGCGACTCCGGCGCGGTCTCGCAAGGGGTGGTCGAAAAAGACCTCAACCTCGACGTGGGCCGGCGCGTCGCCCAGAGCCTGTCCGCGCGCGGGATCAAGGTGCGCCTCACCCGGGAGGACGACCATTTCATCACGCTGGAGGAACGCGTCCGAATGGGAAATTCGCAGCCCGGCGCGGTGTTCGTGAGCATCCATTTCAACGACGCCTCGGGTGATGGTCGCGTGGCGATGAACCGCGCCAGCGGCATCGAGACGTTTTATTCGGAAAACAAGGCGATGTCGGCTTCGGCGGGTGGTTGGATGTGGGCATCACTCTTCGGGGCGGGCGCGAAGGCCGACCCGGTGGCGGTGCATGAGGTCGGGCTCTGGTCGGCACGCGAGGGGGCGTCGCTGGCGCAGTCGATCCAGAGCGCGCTCGTGGCGAGCACGGCGGCGACGGACCGGGGCATCAAGGAACGTTCGCTCTACGTCACCCGGCGGGTGCGCGGACCGTCGGTGCTGGTGGAAGGCGGGTTCGTCAGCCATCCGGCGGAGGCGCGCCTGCTCGGCGACCCGGCGTACCGCCAGAAACTTGCCGATGCCATTGCCGATGGTATCGTCCGGTATCTCGACGCGGCATCCCGGCAGCCGTTGCCGGCGGCGGTGCTGGCCTCACTGGGTGCCTGAATATTTCCGCCTGCGGGCGCGTCTGTTTTGCTGCGGGTTGATAAGACTTTCCCTCCATGAAAATCTGGCACGTTGGTCTGGCGGCGAGTTTCCTTTTCCTCGGTGTCGTTGGCCCTGCGCGCGCCGACGACGGCCTGCGGCGTTATCAACAGTCTCTGCGCGACCAAGGATTCTACTACGGTCCCATCGACGGGAACTCCGGCGACGAGACGACCCAGGCGCTGAAGCGTTACCAGATCCGCAACGGTCTGTCGGTCACGGGGAACCTCGATGAGGAAACGCGCCGTTCCATTGATCGCGGCGCGTCCGACTCGGCGCAAACCACGCCTCCGCCGCTCGCTACGCCCACGCCCGTGCGCCGGCCGCCGACTCCGCCGCCCGCGCCTGTCTCCACGCCGACGCCGCGTTCCGCACCGCGTCCCGACTACCGCGATGACGACGCCCGACCGACTCCGCCGTCGCGCGACGACGCGCCGGACGGACGCCAACGAATCGCGCCGTCACTGGCTCTGACGAATTATTTCGGCGGAACCCCGTACGAGTTCGCCCCGCCGCCCGTGCAATCCGACGTGTTGCGGCGTGCTCAGAAGACTCTGAGCCGCATCGGATTTTTCGATGGCAACGCGGATGGCCGACCGAGCCGGGAACTGGCC
>CALMVM010000115.1 GCA_937873255.1 uncultured Verrucomicrobiota bacterium
GGCCGGTTCGAGAAGCCGCTTCCCCCGCCGCCCGCGCCGCCGGACTCCGGCACGAAGCCCCTGCCCTACAAATTGCGTCTGCCGCGCGCGGGCGTTTTGCCGACGCAGGAAATCCAGCATCCCCTGCCCTATCCCCAGTACCAGCTCACCGAGGGCAACGTCGGTCTGCTGCCGGGCTCGGTTCCGCAATACAACCGCTGGCGCATCCCCTTCGGAAATTACCAACGCTACCAGGATCGCAAACTGTCCGAGACGCCGTACCAGGACGGGCCGCTACGTTTCTTCGACCCTTACAAGGCCAGTTTGCTGAAGGGCGATTCGCCGATCATCGGGCAGGACATTTTTTTCAACGTGACGTTTGAGGACCAGTTCCTCTTCGAGTTCCGCCGCACGCCGACCCCGAGTGGGGTCAGCTCCGCACGCTCGTCGAGCACGGATTTCTACGGGCGCGGCGATTCGTTCACGATCTCGAACAATTTTTCCGCCACGCTGGAATTGTTCAAGGGCGAAACGTCCTTCAAGCCCATCGACTGGGCGATCCGGATCACGCCCATGCTGAACGTCAATTTCAGCGAGTTCCAGGAAAACGGCGTCGTCAATCCCGACCCGCGCGGACCCAATTTCTCCCAGCGCCGACGCTACGTCCGCCTGGACCTGCCGGTCATCACGAACCCGGGCGACGTGGGCCCCGCGCTCGGCGGCGGCCTCCAACCGGTCGGCGGCAGCGGGTTGGGTTACGTGGGCGGGAAGGACTTCGGCGGCACGCGGTATGCCCAGCGGACCCGCGAGACGCTGGTTTTGCAGGAAGCGTACATCGAGGTTCACCTCAAGGACCTGAGCGACAACTACGACTTCGTCTCCATGCGGGCGGGCAACCAGTTCCTGAACTCGGATTTCCGGGGGTTCATTTTTCAGGACACCGATTCCGGCATCCGGCTTTTCGGCAACTACGACAACAACCGGCTCCAGTACAATGCCGCGTATTTCAACCTCCGCGAAAAGGACACGTTTTCCGGCCTGAACCAGTACAGCGCGCGCGGCCAGGACGTGATCGTGCTCAACGTTTTCCGTCAGGCTACGCTTAACCTTTTCCTGCCGGCCTCGGACCCGCTGGCCATGGGGTACACGACGGAACTTTCGTTCCACGCCAGACTGGACCACGGCGATCTGCACTACGACAAAAACGGGTTCCTCGTACGCCCCGCGCCCGTCGGCGGGCCCATCAAGGAACACGAGATCAACAGTTTCTATTTCGGCTGGGCGGGCGATGGACACATCGGCTGGCTCAATTTGAGCCACGCGTTCTACGAGGTGATCGGGCGCGACGATGCCAACCCGATTGCCGGTCGCGGCACGTTCATCAATGCGCAGATGGCCGCGCTGGAGCTTTCGTACGACCGCGATTATCTGCGCCCGAAGGTGTCGATTTTCTACGCGTCCGGAGACCGTAACCCGCGCGACCGCACCGCCACCGGGTTCGATTCGATCTTGGACAATCCGACGTTTGCGGGCAGCCCGTTCTCTTATTTCACGCGGCAGGGTTTCGGCCTCGGCGGGTCGAGCGTGCTGGCGAAACCCGCCAATACCCTGTTGCTCGACCTGCGCACGAACAAATCCGAGGGACAAGCGAGTTTCGTGAACCCCGGCACCCTGCTTTTCAACGCGGGCCTGGAGGCCGAGGTGACGCAAAAGTTGCGCGTGCAATTCAACGCCAATTACATCCGCTTCGTGGAAACCGCGCCGATCAAGACCGTCCTGCTGACGAACCACGCGGACGCGGAACTCGGTTACGATCTGAGTATCGGATTCACGTACCGGCCGACGCTCACGCAGAACATCATCGTCAACGCCGGTTTCGGCGTGCTGATCCCGGGCAAGGGCTACCGTGACATTTATCACAGCATCACGAACCCCGTGCCCGGGTTCACGGCGCGACCGGGCAACAGCGACCATTTCGAGTACAGCGGCATCTTTGCCGTGACGCTGACCTACTGACGCCCCGCCGGACCGTGGCGGCTGCGCGCGGGAAAAAATCGATTTCCCCCGTAAAAAACCCTTTCTACCGAATTCGATAAGTGTCTATGATCGTGCCGGATGTCCCAGCAGCAAACCCCTGGTGAATGGCGCAAGCCACCGGTCTTCCCGCCGGTGGCATTGCTGATTTGCCTGCTGGCGGCGGTCGCGTTGAACATCCCGCCGGACATTTTTTCCCGGGGCTACCGTGTGCAGGCCGCGCCGCCGGAGATCCCGCCGCCGACCGTGCTCGGCGCGACGCCTTCGTCCGCGCCCGCGCCGTCGCCGACGGCCTCTATCCATCCGAAAGCCGCGCCGTCATCGGATCGCCCGACGGCGTGGGCATCGGCA
>CALMVM010000116.1:0-8673 GCA_937873255.1 uncultured Verrucomicrobiota bacterium
GAGTAAGGTTCACGTCGGGCGGCTTGCTGAGGCCGCGGACGTTGAGGGCGATGTTGGCGTTGCCGCCGAGCAGGCGGTCGGCGTCGAGCTTCGCGTCGAGGATTTGCTGTTCCAGCTTGGAGCCGTTGATTTCCAACAGGGGCAGGTGGAGTTCGGGCGCGAGGGTGAGATCGGTCAGCCGCAGGTCGCGGTCGCGGTAGCTGGTGGCAGCGGAGACGTTCGTCAGGTCGGGGCCGCCGGGGATGCGGAGTTCGCCCAAGCGCAACTCGCCGTTGCGCGCGGGGTCGAGTTCGAGCGTGAGGCCGCTGACGAGCAAACCCTGGCTGGCGGCGGATTCCGTGGCGGCGGCGATGGCGGGCGAGGCCGGCGCGGGGACGACGGAGGAGGCGGCGGCGTTCTGGCCGGTGGCGCGCGCGCCCTCGGGCGTGTCGGGGCGCATGAGGAAATTGACGTTGCGCAAGGAGAGCTTGCCGGGCAGCGGCAGCGGCGGCAACGAGAAGGGTTCCTTCTTTTTCGGCGGCGAAGGCGGGGATTTCGACGGGTCGTAGATCGCATCTACGTCGTGCAGGGTGGCGCTCTCGATGAACGCGGAATTCAGCCCGTGTTGCGCGAGGGTGAGCAGGCTGTAGTGGAGTTCGAGCAGGCCGACGTTGGCCTTTTCGATGGGGCCGGGCGCGGTCGGCTTGATGACGAGGTGCTCGATCTTGAGGTTGGTGAAGATCGATCCGCTGATGTCGAAGTCGATCTGCAAGTGCTGCTTCGCGCCGATCTTGTGCGCGGCGATCTTGACCACCGTGAAAATGATCGGCCGGTAGAAGATGACGAGCAGCAGGAGCAGGATTCCCGTACCGGCCAGCAGACGTTTCCACCACGACCAGCGCCGGCGCGGCGGCGGGGTCGGTTTCTGGTCGGCGGGAGTGGCGGGCGCGGGCACGCGCCACTTGTATACGAACCCGTCTTCCCCGGCAACTCTTCAAGCGGGACGCGGGAAAGTCTCCTCGCTCGTCGGGCGTTATTTTTCACAAACACCCGATTGCATTCCGCCCCCGGGATAATACCGTGCGCGACTCCATGATCAAACCGGGCAGCGACTGGGACATCCCTTCGGCGACGAGCGCCTACAACATCGACCGTTGGGGAGCGGGCTATTTTTCGATCAACCCGCAGGGCAACTGCCAGGTCACGCCCTTGCAAAACCAGGGCGCGGCCATCGACGTGATGGCCGTCGTGCAGGAAGCGCGCGAGCAGGGGCTCGGCTTCCCGCTGGTCATCCGTTTCCAGGACCTCCTGCGCCACCGCGTGCAGACGATCTGCAAGGCGTTCGCCAGCGCCATCGCGGAGGCCGGCTACCAGAAGCCCTATCGCGGCGTGTTCCCGATCAAGGTTAACCAGTTGCGCGAGGTCGTGGAGGAAATCCTCGACGCCGGCGCGGAGCACCACTTCGGACTCGAATGCGGCAGCAAGCCGGAATTATTCGCCGCGCTGGCCGTTCACCGCGACCCGGAGAGCGTCATCATCTGCAACGGCTACAAGGACCGCATCTTCATCCAGAACGCGCTGATGGGGCGCAAGCTGGGCAAGGAGATCATCATGGTCGTCGAGAAGGTCGAGGAGTTGCGCCAGATCGTCGAGATTTCCCGGGAGATGGGCGTCGAGCCGCTGGTGGGTCTGCGCATCCGCATGCAGACGCGTTCGTCGGGCAAGTGGGCGGCGAGCGGGGGAGAGAACGCGAAGTTCGGCCTGTCCACGGCGGATCTCGTGTGGTCGAGCAATTATCTGAAGGAACAGGGGCTCGCGCATTGCCTCAAGCTGGTTCACTACCACGTCGGCAGCCAGGTGCCCGACATCTCCACGATCAAGAAGGCCGCGCGCGAGGCGGCGCGGTATTACGCCAAGCTGACCAAGATGGGCCACGAGATCGGCTTCATGGACGTGGGCGGCGGGCTCGGGGTGGATTACGACGGGTCGCGCACGGCGTTCGACTCCAGCACGAACTACACGCTCCACGAGTACGCGCGCGACATCGTGTACAACATCATGGAGATCTGCGACGGCGAGAAGGTGCCGCACCCGGTCATCGTCAGCGAGAGCGGCCGGGCGCTGGTGGCGCACCACTCGATGCTGGTCATCGAGGCGTTCGGCTCCATTGCCAAGGACGGCGCGAACGGCCCCATCGAGGTCACCGAAAAAGACGCCAAGCTCGTGCAGGACATCTCCGATACACAGAAGGGTCTGTCGCGCGAGAACCGGCTGGAGGGATTCCACGACGCGCTCCAGTACAAGGAACAGGCGCAGGCGATGTTCGACCTCGGGCTGCTCGACCTGGAAACCAAGGCCAAGGTGGAGGGCATCTACTGGCAGATCGCGCGCAACATCGTGAAGTTCTTCGAGGGCATGCGCTACATCCCGGAGGAGGTGCGCGAGTTGTCGAATTCCCTCGCCGACCAGTACCTTTGCAACTTCTCGGTGTTCCAGTCGCTGCTGGACCATTGGGCGCTCGGACAGTTGTTCCCGATCATGCCCATCCACCGGCTCGACGAATCGCCCGAGCGCAACACGACGCTGGTGGATATCACCTGCGACTCGGACGGCAAGATCAACAAATTCATCGACCTCCAAGACGTGAAGGACACCCTGCCTTTGCACGCCCTGCTGCCGGGCGAGCCCTATTACCTGGGGCTGTTTCTGGTCGGCGCGTACCAGGACATCATGGGCGATCTGCACAACCTCTTTGGGCGCGTGACGGAGGTCCACGTTTTCCTCGACGAGGACGAGGACAGCGGCTGGTACATCGAGGAAGTGATCGAAGGCAGCACGATTGGCGGGGTACTCGCGCTGACCCAATGGCAGACCGCCGAACTGGCGCGCCTGATGAAGACGCAGATCGACGCCGCCATCAAGAGCGACCGGCTCAAGCCCAACGACGCGATGCGGATGCTCGCCAACTTCGAGCGCGGCTTGCAGGGGTACACGTACCTGACCTTCAACGGCGCGAAGCAACCGGCGGCTCAGTAGCCGATGACGCGCGGGATCATCGACGACCGGGCGTTCGACACGCTGGGGCGGGCAGGTTCGCGGTGGGTGTTGGAGAATCACGAGGGGGTCGCGTTGCGGCCGACGGTGGAGGCGGAACTTTTGCGGCTCGAAATCACGGGCGCGCACGGGGCAAACTGGCACGGCGAATTGCGCTACACGCCGTTCGCGGTGGCGGTGGGCGATGTTTTTGAACTCGGGTTCGAGGCGCGGGCGGAACGGGCGTTTACGTTCAGCGTCTGGCTGGGGCAGCGCGACGCGCCGCATGCGAGCCTCGTGGAGGAGGAGGATCGTTTCCAGGGACAATGGATGACGCCGGAGTGGCAGAAGTTCCGGCACCGTTGGCGCGCGGTGGCGGCGGAGGGGAAGGCGCGGCTGAACTTCGCGTTGGGCCAGATCGACAACGTGGTCGAGATCCGCAATGTCGGTTTGTCGGTGCGCGGGAATGCGGCGTCTACTTGAGGCACGCTGTTTTTCGTGGCGGTTGCGCCTTGCGCGCCGACGAGCGCTCCAAAAATTTCTGCCATTCTGAGAGGGCGTATAGATAATGTGATGAGGCGCCAGGATGCAAAGTGATCAGGTTCGGCATCCCGTCGTCCATCGGCGTCGCCAGGTCGCCGCCGATGGCGGGATTCGCCAGCTCGTTCGCGGTGAACACACGGCTCTGCCACGCGGCGTACGGCGTGGCAATGCCAAGGCCGAGCGTCGCGTTCCTCGTGCCGCCGGCGTTTGTCGCGCTGATCGTCACGCCGGAGGTGCCGGCCAGTGTCGGAGTGCCGGAGATGCAGCGATTGGCAACAGCACCTCAAAGCTTACATCCGCAGCGACTTTCAGGGGTCTTGGCCCGGTTGGCAGAGCGCCTCGATGGCATTCTGGATTCGTCCTTGAACGGCCAGAAACGTCGGGTGATCTGGAGTTCATGCCACTTGGCGGCGGCGCAGTCTTCCTTGCAGCAGCGTTACTCCGCTCGCGCCAAGGAGCAAGAGCATCCAGGTGGACGGCTCCGGGATCGCCGCCACCGTGAGCACGGTCAGGCTCACGTCGTTGGCGAGCGTGTTGCCATCCGCCGGGTTGATGTCCGCGTAGTTGACCAGGAAGCGGTTGCCCGCCGCGTCCGTGTAGACGTTCGCCACGGTGTTGGCGAACGTTCCCGTCCCCCCGACCGGGTTGAGGCCGGTCTCGTCGATGATGAAGAACTTCTGGCCCACCGCCAGCGTGAAGCCGCTGAGCTTGGTCACGCTCAGGTTGCCGTTGAGCGAGTACAGGCCGCCGGCGGTCACCGGACCGCTGAGCACGAGCTGGTCGTACCCGCTGCCGGCCGTCGTGCCGCCCAGCTCCAACAGGAAGATCGAGCCGCTGCTCAAGGTCAGCGTGCCCCCGGCGGTCAACCTGCCGGGACCGGCGTTGCCGGGAGCAAGAAATCCCCCCGCGCCGATGTTCACGTTGCCGGCGACCGCGCCGTTGCCCGCCAGCGTGGCGGTGTTGCCGACGACAATCGCCCCCGGCCCGGTGGCGGAGCCGCTCGCGTTGTTGGCCGCCAGGGTGCCTTGAACCACGGAAGTAGGACCCGTGTAAGTGTTCGCGCCGGTCAGCGACAGGATGCCCGCGCCCGTCTTGCCCATCCCGCCGTCGGCGGCCGCGTCGCCGCTGATCGTGGAATGGACGAGCGTTTGCGCGACCGTGACGTTGAAGCCGTTCGTGTCGATGAGCGCGGTGAAGTTGCGGAACTGCGCGGTCGTCAGCCCTTGCATGAAGGCCGGGTTGTTGCCCGTCGGCCGCAGGACGCCGCCGTTGAAGCTGAGCGTGCTCGTGCCTGCCCCGCCCGTGACCGAGCCGGTCGTCAGGTAGCCGCCGTTGAGTTCATACGTGCCGTTGCCGCCGGCCTGCGTGCCGAGTGCGAACGCGCCAGCGTTGTTGACCATGCCGAGGGTCTGCGTGAAGATCGCCGTGCCCGTGCGGCCGACGGTCGCGGCCTGCGTCGAGAGCGCACCCTTGTCGGCGACCAGCACGCTCGAATAACCGTTGGCCGTGCCGTCCGCGATCAGCACGCCGGTGCCGTCGAGCGTGATCTTGCCCGTGCCGTCGACGACCAGCGACGCCGCCGCGCCCGCGGAGGCCGACGGCTCGCCGACCGCCGATACGGCCGCCCCGCCGTTCGCCGTCAGGGCGTTGCCCACGAAGAGATTGTGCCCGGCGACGCTGCCGCCGTTGTACACGTCGAGGGTGCCGGAGTTGACGTGCGTCTCGCCCGTGTACGTGCTGACCCCGGTCAGGATAAGCGTGCCGCCGCCGTTCTTGGTCAGGCCGCCGTCGAGGGCGTTGTCGCCCGCAACCGAGGAATGGGTGATGGTCTGGGCCATCGTCGGGTTGAAGTTGTTGGTGTCGATGATCGCCCCGCCGTTGCGCACCTGCGCGGTCGTCAGGCCCTGGAAGAACGCCGTGCTGGACGCGCTCGCCTGCAGCGTGCCACCGTTGAAGTTGAACGTGCTCACGCCCGGCGAGCCCTGGGTGGAGACGCCGGCGGTGTTCAGCGTGCCGCCGTCGAGGTGGTAGGTGCCGTTGGAGCCGGCGACGTTTACCCCGATCAAGATCTGGCCGGCCGTGTGCGTGCCGCCGCTTTGCGTGAACGTACTCGTGTTGTTGTCGGAGCTGACGACGGTCTGCCCGGTGATCAGGTTGCCCGCACTCAGGGTGTAGGTCGCATTGCCGCCGGTGACCCATCCGAGGTAGAGTGTACTCCCACTGACCGAGAAGATGCCACCGCTCTGGACAAAATTCCCGGTGCTCGCGGGACTGTAGCCGAAGCGCGCTACCCCCGCGGACAGCGTCCCGCCACTGAGGTTGAAGGTGCCCGTGCCGCCCGAGCCCAGGATGAAGGAATTGTTCGTCGAAAACGTGCCGCCGGTCTGGTTGACGGTGCCCACGGAGATGCCGATGCTGCCGGCGGTGATGTTGCCTGTGCCGCCGAGCGAGAGGCTGCCGCCCGTCAGCACGTTGAGGTCGCTCGTCGCGCTGAGGTTGCCGCCGGTGGGCACGGACAGCGTGCCCGCGTTGATCGTGGTGGCACCGGTGTAGGTACTGGTGCCGAGCAGGGTCAGCGTGCCCGCGCCGTTCTTGGTCAGGCCGCCGTCGGTCGCGTTGTCGCCGGCGGCGTTGGAATGGAGCAAGGCCTGGTTGACGGTCACGTTGAAGCCGGCCGTATCGATGATCGCCCCGCCGTTGCGCACGACGGCGGAGGTCAGGCCGGTGAAGAACATCGTCGGGTTGGAGGCCGCGCCGGGATTGTCACTAGCGGTAGGTTTCAGGGTGCCGCCGTTGAACTGGAAGACGCTTGTGCCGCTGCCGCCCTGGTAGGTGCTGCCGACGCGGCCGGTGTTCAGCGTGCCGCCGTCGAGGTTGTAGACACCGGTGGTGCTGGAGTTGTAGCCGGAGAGAATCAATTGGCCGGTGGTGTGGGTGCCTGCGCTCTGGTTAAAGGTTTCGATGAAGTTGTTGGTCGCGCCGACGACCGTCAGGCCCGTGTTGACCGTGCCCCCGCTCAGGTTGTAGGTGCTGACCCCCACGGCGCCGCCGACGCTGAGCGTGTTATAAAAGCCGGAGGTCGTCACGTTGCCCCCGCTTTGGTTCATGGTACCCACGCCATTGAATCCGATGAGCACCTGACCCGCATTGATGCTGCCGGCAGTGAGGTTGTACGTGCCCCGGGAGCCCGTGCCGAAGCCGAGGAGCAGCGCGAAGTCGGTTTTGGTCTGCACCAGACCGCCGTCCTGGTTCATGGTGCCGGTTCCGTTGAAGCCGACATACACGTTGCTCGTCCCGACGATGCTGCCCGTCGCGCCGATGGCCAGGGTGCCGGCGGTCACGCCGGTCGTGCCCGAGAAGGTGTTCGCCCCCGTGAGGGTCAGCGTGCCCGCGCCGAGCTTGTTCAGGCCGCCATCGAGCGCGTTGTCGCCGCTGATGGTGGAGTGGATCAACGGCTGGGCAATGGTGATGTTGAAGCCCTTCGTATCGAAGTACGCCCCGCCGTCGCGGATCTGCGCGGTGGTCAGGCCGGTCATGAACGTGTACGGGTTCGGCCCGTTGGGCCGGTCGCTCTGGGTCGGGCTGAGCGTGCCGCCGTTGAAGTTGAAGGTGCTCGTGCCGCTGACGCTGTTAACCCCGCTGGCGACGTCGAAGGCGTTGAGCTGGCCGCCGTTGAAATTGTAGGTGCCGTTGGAGGCCGAGGTGAGGCTGGAGAGAATGACGTAGCCTGTGTTGACGGTCCCGTTGCTCTGGTTGAAGGAGCTGGCGTTGGTGCCGGTGCCGACGGTGAGGCGGGGGGTGGTGAGCGTGCCGTTGGTCAGGAAGTACGCGCTGTTGCTGTTGTCGGACCTGCCGATGGTGAGTCCGTTGGCGCCCGAGAACGTGACGGTGCCTCCGGATTGGTTGAAGGTGCCGACGCCGTCGTACCCGACGATCAGGGCGCCGCCGAGCGTCAGGGTGCCGCCGGAGAGGTTGTACGTGCCGTTGCTGCCCGCGTTGGAGGCCAGGATCAGGGCATTGGTGCCGGAGATGGAGGCCGCGCCGCCGGTCTGGGTGAACGTGCCGGTGTGGTTGTTGCCGACGGTGAAATTGCCGCTGGTGATGGAAAGGGTGTCGTTCGTGCCGATGCCCGTCAACCCGCCCGGGTTGTCGGTCGAATCGACGATCAGCGACGGGTAGGAATACGCCGTGGCCGGGGTCGGCGGCACGAAGTTGGTGCTTCTGTCGGCGGGCGACGCCTGGCGGGCGGCCGGGGCCATGCGGACCGGCGCGGACGGCATGGCGTTCCCGCTGCGCGTCGGTACAAACGCCGGTGCCACGCCGCCGTTCGCGCCGAACGACCGCGCGTCGGCCGGGAGTGTCGCGCGAGGGGCCGCGCCGTCCGCCGAGGCGGTAAGCCGGGAGTCGGTGCTCGCGGGTCTCGCCGGGAGGTGAATCACGTCATCCCCGTGCGCGGCGGATGTCTCCACCGACCGTGAGCGGCTGGCGACTTCCGCCTCGTATTCCTTGACGACGAACCGGCAAAAAGCCATGGCCGGTCCGCTCCCCACGACCGCGAGCACGACCATGACGAACGGCTTCGCCAGCCGCCAGTTGCCCGCGCGCCATCCGGACGGCAGTCTTTTGAAGCGATGCACGCCGACGGCCCTGTCCGGCCGATGGAGATCGGCAGCGGGACGGGGGCGGATAGCGGAAGGTCGTTGGGAGGAGGATTTCATGCGCAAATTGAAACCGGGGTTAGGTTGGGTGCGGATATTCCAGCAGACAAACCTCAGTAGCACAACGACTTTTGACTTATACGCCCCCGGGTCACCGCGAATCTCCGCCCCCTCGGCACGACGCGGCCAGCGGCCCTTGGAACCCGGCGCGCGGGAATATTCAAGACGCCAACGGCCCGCGTATCACCCTCACGCGGTTGCTTGACGCTTCGCGGGGATGGACTAAACGAATGGTGACGGTTTTCCTCTGGTTTCCGGCAGGAATCCCGCGACCTGATTCGCTCCCCCGATGGACACCGCCTGGCTTCCTCATTGGACGACGGCGGTGGCGCTGGTCGGCGGTTTGGTCGGCGTCCGTTGTTTCATGCCGGTGCCTCGACCTGAAGTGACGCTGCCGTTT